>NZ_CEEDOS010000038.1:0-46221 GCF_979256525.1 Klenkia sp. AC732
ACGGACTCTGATCAGGGACCCTGATCAACGCTCCTCGGGCGGGGGCTGGCGGGCGGGCGGGGGCGGGGGCGGGCGGGCGTGGGGCGACGGGCTGCGGGCGGCGGGCGACGGGGTCAGTCGGTGAAGACGGCGGTCAACGCGCGGGCGACGTCGGTGTGGTGGCGGACCAGCCGGATCCGGCCGCGGCCCCTCCTGGCGAGGTCGCGGCCCAGGTCGACGTCGTCCTCGCCGGAGGTGTCCAGCAGGACGTCCAGGCGGGGCAGCCGGGCGGCGGCGGTCCGCGGGTCCGGGCCGGCGTTGTGCACGCAGTCGCTGAGCAGCAGCACCCGGGCGTCGCGCTGGGGCACCCCGGCGAGCAGCCGGCCCGCCGTCTCCAGCGCGAAGGACACGTTGGTCAGGCCCTGGGTGGGCACCCGGAGGAGCAGGTCCAGCACGCCCAGCGGCTCGACCGGGGCGCCGAGGGGCACCAGCACCGCCGCGTCGGACCAGAAGGCGACGACGGCCAGCCGGTCCCGGCCCAGCTCACCGGCCAGCGCGCCGACGGTGGCCGCCGCGGTGCGCAGCCGCTCCCCCTTCATCGACCCGGAGACGTCGACGACGAGCACCACCGAGCGGGTCCGGCGGAGCCGCTCGCGGACGACCACGTCGTCGTCCTCGGGCAGCGGGGTGCCGGCGATCGCGTCCAGCGTGCGTTCCAGGTCCAGCTCGTCGGAGCCGCCGGTCCAGCGCTGGGAGGTGAGCTCTCCGACGCCCCGGCGGGAGCGCCGGTCCCGCGGCGGGCGGGGCACGGCGAGCCGGCGGGCGATCTGCCGGGCCCGCTGCCGGGTGCGCGCGTCGGCCTCGGACTCCACCGACAGGTCGGCCAGCGCGATCAGCTCGGCCGGCTCGTCCGTCGTCCCGGGGCCGGAACCGCCGCGCTGGGCGGCGGTCTGCCGTTGCCGGCGCCGGTCCCCCGAGGACAGCGCCAGCCCCGAGCCGCCCTTGGACGGCTCGTACGTCGAGGGCTGTTCGGTCAGCTGCTTGGGCCGGCGGCGCAGCGGCGTGGTCCCGCGGTGCTGTCGAGCGCTCCCCGGCCGGTCGCGGCGGGTGACCGGGGAGTCGGCCTCGACGGTCCTTCAACCCGGCTCGGCCGCCGCGGGCTGCAGCAGGAAGTGGTCCTCCCAGATCTCCCGGAGCACGCCCTCGGGGGTCTGCTCGGCGATCTCGTCCAGGTGCACCCGGCCGCTGAGCGCGACCAGCACCGCGTCCCAGACGACGCCGGTGTAGTCCGCCGGCAGGTCCCGCGGCGGGGCGACGTCGGGGGCCGGGGGCAGCACGACCCCGCGCATCGCGGCCAGCTGGGCGGCCACCAGCGCGACGTCGATGGCGCCGCGCACCGAGCTGCCCTGCCGGACGTCGTCCCGCTCCCGGGTGGCCCGGGTGAGCGCCACCGCGTCGGCGACGAGCCGGGCCGAGCCGACGCCGGTGCGGCGGGCGACGATGCCGCGCTCGGCGTCGGCGTCCTGGTAGTCGACCGCCAGCCGGCACATCCGGTCGGACACCGAGGTGGGCATCCGCGTCGTCCCGACGGCGTCGTAGGGGTTCATCGAGGCGACCACCCGGAAGGTGGGCAGCGCCTGCACGGTGCCGACCGTGGGCACGGTGATGGTGCGCTCGGCCATGGCGGTGAGCAGGGTGTTCAGGGTGTCCTCGGGGGCCCGGTTGAACTCCTCGACGTAGAGGAACCCGCCCTGCCGCATCGCCTCCACCAACGGCCCGGGCACGAAGTTGTCCGCGGTGTAGTCCTCGCGGAGCACCCGGGCCGGGTTGTGGTGCCCGACCAGCCGGGTGGGCGTGAGGTCGGCGTTGCCCTCGACGAGCAGCAGCGGGATCCCCCACTCGCCGGTGATGGCGCGCAGCAGCGTCGACTTGGAGGTGCCGGGCGGGCCCTCGATGAGGACGTCGCGGCCGGCGGCGACGGCGGCCAGCAGCAGGTCGGTCTCGCGTTCGCGGCCCACCAGGTGGGTGGCGACGCGGTCGCGGACGGCGCGGACGTCGGCGGTCGCCGACGTCGTCGTCCGGTGGTCCAGGTCCATGTCGTCCCGTCGTGAGGGGGGCGGCCGGGGGTGTCCCCGGCCGCCCCGGTGGTCACTTGACCGTGTAGCCGGCGTCGACCGGGAGGGTCACGCCGGTGATGTAGCGCGCCTCGTCGGAGACCAGGAACAGGACCGCGTTGGAGATGTCGACCGCCTCCACCCACGGGACCGGCAGCGCGTTGGTGGACTCGAAGACCGGCGCGGCCTTCTCCCGGGTCGGCGACGGGTCGTCGGGCGCGAAGAGCCCCCAGGTCTTCTCGTTCTGGATCATCACCGTGTCGACCCCGGTGGGGTGCACGCTGTTGACCCGGATCGAGTGCTGGGCGAACTCGTTGGCCAGCGTCCGCATCACCCCGACGACGCCGTGCTTGGCCGCCGTGTAGTGGATCGTGTTCGGGGTGCCCTTGAGGCCCGCCGTCGAGCTGGTCAGCACGATCGACCCGCCCCGGCCGCCCTCGATCAGGTGCGGCAGGGCCACCTTGCAGGTGTTCCAGACGCCGGTCAGGTTGATGTCGATCATCTCCCGCCAGGCCTCGTCGGTGAGCTCCAGCGCGGGCTGGATCTCGAACACCCCGGCGTTGCCGAGCACGATGTCCAGCCGGCCCAGCTGGGCGACGCCGTCGTCGACCGCGGCCTTCATCGCCGCGGAGTCCCGGACGTCGGCCTTGGTGGCCACGATCCGCCGGTCCAGCGCCTCGACCTGGCGGACGGTCTCCGCCAGGTCCTCCTCGGTGGCCGGCGGGTACATGCCGATGCTCTCGATCGGCCCGCAGACGTCGACGGCGATGATGTCGGCGCCCTCCTGGGCCAGCCGCAGCGCGTGGCTGCGGCCCTGGGACCGGGCCGCACCGGTGATGAACGCGACCTTGCCCTCGACCCTCCCCGTCACTTCTGCACCGCGCCGGCGTCGACGGGCAGCTGGACGCCGGTGACGTACCGGGCGTCGTCGCTGACCAGGAAGAGGATCGCGTTGGAGATGTCGACCGGCTCGACCCACTCGATCGGCAGCGCGTTCATCGTCTTGAACGACTCGGCCGCCTCGTCCCGGGTGACCTCGGACTTGGGCTTGTCGGGCCGGAAGAGCCCGTAGGTCTCCTCGTTGTGGATCATGTCGGTGTTCACCGACGTCGGGTGCACCGAGTTGACCCGGATCATGTCCGGGGCGAACTCGTTGGCCATCGTCTTCACCAGCCCGACGACGCCGTGCTTGGCGGCCACGTAGTGCGACAGGTTGGCCAGGCCCTTGATGCCGGCCGTGGACGAGGTCAGCACGATCGCGCCGCCCCGCCCGCCGGCCCTGATGTGCGGCACCGCCGCCCGGACGGCCTTGAAGACGCCGGTCAGGTTGACCGCGATCATCTCGTCCCACATGTCGTCGGTCAGCTCCTCGACCGGCGCGAACGTGGCGATGCCGGCGTTGGCCAGCACGATGTCCAGCCGGCCGAGCTGCGCCACGCCGTCGTCGACCGCGGCTTTGAGTGCCGCGGAGTCCCGGACGTCGGCGACGCTGGCCACGATCCGTCGGTCCAGCGCCTCGACCTGCCGGACGGTCTCCGCCAGGTCCTCCTCGGTGGCCATCGGGTAGCCGACCGACCCCATCTGCGTGCACAGGTCGACCGCGATGACGTCGGCCCCCTCCTGCGCCAACCGGATGGCGTGGCTGCGGCCCTGACCGCGTGCCGCACCGGTGATGAAGGCGACCTTGCCCTCGAGCTTGCCCATCGGTTCGTTCCTCTCGTCGGGTCCCCCGCTGCGTGACTGAGCGCGGTCCGACCCAGCGGAGGTCGGACCGTCAGGGCCCCTGCGGGGCCGCGGCCACCGGCCGCCCGGTTCGCGGCTTCCACGCCGCGGGGCCGCGGAGGTACCAGGGCTTGCTGACCGGGAGCGACTCCAGCGCCGGGGTGGGGCTCACGCGTCCACCGCCTCCCGGTCGGAGACGGCGAGCGCGGCCCGCCGTCCCTCGAGCACGGCGTCGAGCACGGTGCGGGGCGCGACGACGTCCCCGGCGAAGTGTTCGCGTCCCTCGTCGGGCAGCACCCGACCGGGCAGCCGGTGCCCGGCGTCGACGACGGCCGCGCACGGCACCTCGACGACCGCGCCGCTCCACCGGTGCTCCAGCACGGCGACCCCGGCCACCCAGGACCTCAGCAGCACCGCGGTCTCCCGGCGGACCCCGGCCCGGGCCAGCCGGCCGTTGGCGTCGGCCAGGTCGCCGGTGGCCCCCAGCCCCGAGCCGACCAGGTCGTCGGGTGTGGCCAGGGTGACGGCGCGTCCGGTGCCGGCCAGCAGCTCGGCGACCCCGACGCCGACCGGGCCCCCGACCGGGTCGTGCACCAGCACCGGGCCGTCGGGGAGCTGCCCGCCGGCGAGCACGTCGGCCGCCGGGACCGCGCCGGGGACCACGGGGACCCCGGCCTGCCCGCCGGTGGCGACGACGTCGGCGTCGTCGGTGCGGCCCTCGGTGACCGTGACCCCGAGCCGGGCGCACTCGCCGACCAGCCAGTCCGCGAAGTCCTGGAATCGTTCCCGCCCCGGGGCTGCGGCGACCACGGGGAGCAGCCCGCCGACCGCGGGGGCCACCACCTCGACGTCGTGCCCGCGTAGAGCGAGCACCCGGGCGGCCTCCAGACCGGCCGGACCGGCCCCCGCGATGACCACCCGGGGACGCGTCCCGGGGTCGGCCACGTCGACGTCGGGCTCGGTGGTCTCGTGGCCGCTGCGCGGGTCGACCACGCAGCTGACCGGCGGGTTGCGGGTGTCCAGCACCTGACAGGCCTGGTTGCACAGCAGGCACGGCCGGGGACGCCGGCCGGCGCGGACGGTGGCCACGAGGGTCGCGTCAGCGATCTGCGCGCGGGTCATCTCCACCGCGGCGTACCCGTCGGCCAGCAGCTCCTCGGCCCGGTCGACGTCCACGACCGAGCCCTGCGCCACGACCGGGGTCGGCCCGGCGGCCGAGACGAGTCCCACGTGGAACGCCGGGACCCGGTGCGCGGTGGGCCGGTACGCGGCCAGGTCCAGCGCACTGCCGCGGACCAGGGTGAGCAGGTCGACCAGCGGGGCCAGCTCGGCGACCAGCGCCAGGCACGAGGACGGCGTCAGCCCGGCCCAGGGCGCGGACTCGTCCACCGAGAGCCGCAGCGCCAGCACCCGGTCCGGGCCCTGCGCGGCGCGGACCGCGGCCAGCACCTCGCGCAGCAGCAGCGACCGGTCGGCGCCGTGGGCGTCGGTGCGCCGGTTGGTCAGCCCGGAGAGAAACTGGCGCAGCAGGGAGCGCGGCCCGGCGTCGACCTCGACGCCGTCCAGCCCGGCGGCCACGGCGGTGGCCGCCGCCCCGGCGAACCCGGCGACCAACGCACCGAGCGCCTCGTCGTCCAGGGGCTGCGGGACCTCGCGGGTGACCACGTCGGGCACCCGGGACGGGCCCCACAGGGCCGCCCGGGTCCAGGCCGAGGAGCCCTGGCCGCCGGTGTGGGTCAGCCCGGCCAGCACCACGGTGCCGTGCCGGCGGCAGGCGTCACCGACCGCGGCCCACCCCGGCGCACAGGCGGCGGCGAGCGGGGCGCGCTCGGAGGGCTGGTCGGAGGGGTGCACCGACGCCGCCTCCACGACGACGACCCCCGCGCCGCCCACGGCCCGTCGCGCGTAGTACGCGACGTGCCGCGGCGAGAGAGCCCGGCCGGAGCCGAGGTTCGTCTCGTGCGGGCCGAACAGCACCCGGGAGGGCGCCGTCCGACCCGCGAGCGGGAGGGGGTCGGTCAGGCGCACGCGCTACCGGACGTCCAGGCCGGCCAGCGGCGACTCGTCGCAGATCTTCGCGGGCGGGATGGAGGGCATCCCCAGCAGCGTGGGCTGGCCGCGGACGGGACCCTTGTGCGAGTGGTCGATGTGCGACTTGGGCGTGACCAGCTCCAGGTCCCGGGCGGCGAGGGCGTTCTCGCCGTAGCCCTGCACGCACTCGGGGTCGGGCCCGTCCAGCGGCAGGCCGGTGAAGAACTTGGCGGCCATGCAACCGCCCCGGCAGGAGTCGAAGTGCTGGCACTTGGTGCAGGCGCCACCGGTCTGCGGGTTGCGCAGGTCGGCGAAGAGCTCGCTCTGCTGCCACACGGTCTGGAAGCCACCGGGGCTGCGCACGTTGCCGGCCAGGAAGTTCTCGTGGATGGCGAACGGGCAGGCGTAGACGTCCCCGACCGGGTCGATGAGACAGACCACGCGACCGGCGCCGCACAGGTTCAGCCCGGGCAGGGCCTCCCCGAACGCGGACAGGTGGAAGAAGGAGTCCCCGGTCAGCACGTTGTCGCCGTTGGCCAGCAGCCAGTGGTACAGGTCCTTCTGCTGGGCCATCGTGGGGTGCAGCTCGTCCCAGACGTCGGCCCCGCGGCCGGAGGGCCGCAGCCGGGTCAGTCGCAGCTGGGCGCCGTAGGAGTCGGTGAGGGCCCGGAACTCGTCGAGCTGCCCGGCGTTCTCCCGGGTCACCACGACCGAGACCTTGAAGTCCTTCATCCCGGCCTCGGCCAGGTTCTCCAGGGCCTTGATCGCGGTGTCGAAGGAGCCGGTGCCGCGGACCCGGTCGTTGACCGCGGCGGTCGCGCCGTCCAGGGAGATCTGCACGTCGACGTAGTCGGTGCGGGCCAGCTGGGCGGCCCGCTCCTTGTTCAGCTTCACGCCGTTGGTGGAGAACTTGACCCCGACGTCGTGGCCGATGGCGTAGTCGAGCAGGTGCCAGAAGTCCGGGCGGACGGTGGGCTCGCCGCCGCCGACGTTGACGTAGAAGACCTGCATGCGCTGCAGCTCGTCGATCACGCCCTCGGCCTCGGCCGTGGACAGCTCGCGCGGGTCGCGGCGGCCCGAGGAGGACAGGCAGTGCGCGCACGCCAGGTTGCAGGCGTAGGTGAGCTCCCAGGTCAGGCAGATGGGGGCGTCCAGGCCGTACTCGAACTGGTCGATCAGCTTGCCGCCGGTGGGCCGTTGGACCGGGGCGCGCGTGGGGAGGACGGCAGTCACAGCGAGCGACCTTCTTCCGGTTGCTGGTCGGCCTCGGTGCAGGGGCCCACCACGAGCTCGCTCGTGGTGGGGGGCACCGAGGTCCTGATCTCGATCATCTGGGAGCGCGAGAGCGTCGCGAGTGCGGTCACGTAGGCCGGGTGCTGGGCCTCCGGGACGTCGCAGGCGCGCAGCGTGCTGGGGACGTCGGGGTGCTCCTCGAGGGCCTTCACGACCGCGACCAGGGGCACCGACTTCAGGAACGACAGCTTGCGGTTGCCGAAGTGGTAGACCAGCGCGCCGAAGGGCTCGGGGCGCAGCGCCACCGACCGGGACTTCCGCCAGGGCAGCGCGGGGTCGAAGGGGCGTTCGTCAGCGGGGACCGTGACCTCGCCCGCGGCCGGCGTGGCGCCGGCCGCGGGGTCGGTGACGAGTGCGGTGTCTGCCAACGGCTCAGTACACGCCGCACATGCCGTCGATGGAGACCTCCTCCACCAGGGAGTCCTCGACGAGGACCTCCTCGGTGGCTGCAGCCTCTGCGGCGGTGGTCTCGGCGGCCTGCGTCTGCTCCGGCACGGGTGCCTCCTGGTGAGCTGGGTCACTGACTCCCCGGACGCTATGGCACCGAGTGTCACCGGGCAAGAGGGGGCGGCACGGTCGGCGGGTGTCGGCGGCACCGGTGCCCGGGAGCATGATCTGCGCGTGACCGAAGCAGCCGGGGACGCACGCGAGGCCACCCGGGCCCGCATCGAGGCCGCCGCCCTGGAGCTCTTCACCGGCCGCGACTTCGAGACGGTGACCGCCGACGAGGTCGCCGACGCCGCCGGGATCAGCCGCCGGACGTTCTTCCGGCACTTCGCCACCAAGGCCGACGCGGTGTGGGGCGACTTCCACGCCCACGTCGTCCGGCTGGAGGAGCTGCTGGCCGGCACCGACGACGCGCAGCCGGTGCTCGCCTCGATCTGCGCGGCCTACGTCGAGGTCAACGACTACGCCGCCGAGGACCTGCCGCTGCTGCGCCAGCGGATGCGGCTGATCCTCACCGAGCCCGCCCTGCAGGCGCACTCGCAGGTCCGGTACGCCGACGTCGACCGGGTGGTCGCCGAGCACGTGGCCCGGCGGACCGGGGACGACCCGCACTCGCTGGTCCCGCGCCTGGTCGCCACGGCCACCCGGGCCGCGGCGACGACGGCGTTCGAGACGTGGCTCATCGGCGAGGGGTCCCTGGCCGAGGACCTGCACGCCGCCTTCGACCAGCTGGCCGGGGGCTTCCCGGGACTGCGCCGACCGGACTGACCGGACGGGTCAGGCGGGGACGGGCGAGGTCATCGACAGGACCCGGCCCAGGTAGCCGGGCAGCATCCGGCCGACCTGCTCCAGGGACTCCGCCAGCGGGGTGCCGGCGATGACGCGCTGCCGGTGCTCGTGGGCGTGCACCCGGGTGGTGGCCAGCAGCAGGGCCGCGGTCAGCCGGGGGTGCGAGCTGACCCCGGCGGTGGCCAGGTGCCCGGCCAGGGACTCCTCGGCGCGGGTGTGCACGGCCCGCTCGTAGCGGTTGAGCGCCGGCACCGACTCCACCTGCGCGGCCATGTCCAGGTAGGCGGGGTCGGCCAGGCCGCCCAGGTAGCCCACGGAGGCCTCGGTCAGCTGGCGGACCAGCGCCTCGGCCCAGTCCTCACCGGGCGCGGGGCAGGGCGCGGAACCGATCATCACCGCCCACGGCACGCGGTCGGCGAAGAAGAGCTCCTCCTTGCTGGACACGTGGTTGAACACGGTCTGCACGGCGACGTCGGCGGCGCGGGCGACGTCCTCGATCGTGGTGTGCTCGAAGCCGCGGTCCCGGAAGAGCTCCTGGGCCACGGTCACCACGGTGGAACGGGTGCGGGCGCGTTTGCGCTCGCGCCGACCCGGCTCGTCCGTCACACCAGGCTCCCCCCGCGGAGAGTCCGCCCCGGACCACTCGCCGGGACCTGCCCGCACGACTTTAGACCCTTCAGTGCCGCTCCACACCGGTGAAGTCCCGCAGCCCCGCCAGCAGGCGGTCCACGTCGTCGGCGTCGGTGTAGGGCGCCAGGCCGACCCGCAGGCCGCCCGCATCACCCAGCCCCAGCCAGCGGGAGGCCTCCAGGGCGTAGAACGACCCGGCCGGGACGTTGACCCCCCGCTCGGCCAGCGCCCGGTACGCGTCGCCGGCGTCCCGGTCGGCGAAGGTCAGCAGCAGGGTCGGCGTCCGGTGCGCGGCCCGGGACCACACCGTCACGCCGGGCAGCTCGGCCAGGCCCTCCTCCAGCCGCACCCGCAGGGCGTCCTCGTGCTCCTCGAGGGCGGCCATGGCGGCCAGCAGCCGGGTCCGGCGGGGCCCCTCCGGACCGGCGATGCCGGCCAGGAAGTCCACGGCCGCCGTGGTGCCGGCCAGCAGCTCGTAGGGCAGGGTGCCCACCTCGAACCGCTCGGGGACGGCGTCGGTGGAGGGCAGCAGCTTGTCCGGGTGCAGCGTGCCCAGGAACGCGGGGTCGGCGACCAGCACCCCGCAGTGCGGGCCGAGGAACTTGTACGGCGAGCAGACGAAGGTGTCGCAGCCCAGCTCGGTCAGGTCGACCGGCGCGTGCGCGGTCAGGTGCACCCCGTCGACGTGCAGCAGCGCACCGGCGGCGTGCACGACCTCGGCGATCGCGGCCAGCGGCGGGCGGGTGCCGATCAGGTTGGACGCACCGGTGACGGCGACCAGCCGGGTGGCCGGGCCGACCTGTGCGGCGACGTCGACGGCGGTGAGCTCACCGGTGGCCGGGTCGAAGCCGACCCAGCGCACGGTGGCGCCGGCCCGCTCGGCGGCCTGCACCCAGGGCCGGACGTTGGCGTCGTGGTCCAGCCGGGTGACCACGACCTCGTCGCCGGGACCCCAGCCCGCGGACAGGGTGCGGGCCAGGTCGTAGGTCAGCGCGGTGGCGCTGCGGCCGAACACCACCCCGCCGGGGACGCCGCCCACCAGGTCGGCGACCGCCTGCCGGGCGGCCAGCACCACGGCGTCGGCGGTGCGCTCGGCGGCCGTCACCGAACCGCGGTTGGCGATCGGGGACACCAGCGTCGCGTGCACCGCGTCGGCCACCGGCAGCGGCACCTGGGAGCCGCCCGGGCCGTCGAAGTGCGCGGTGCCCGACCGCAGCGAGGGGAACGCGGCCCGCACCGCGGCGACGTCGTAGGTCATGGGCCCAGTCTCACCGGCGGGACACCGCGGCCACCACCCGGTCCGGGCGCACCAGCACCCAGTCCCGGTGCAGACCGGGCCCCAGCGGGGGCAGCGCGGACGCGTCCAGGACCCTCGGCCGGACCCCGCGCGGCAGCCGCGGCCGGGCCCCGGACCGGGTGAGCAGCGCCCACCCCTCGCCCAGCAGGTCGTCGAGGCGGCGGCCGTCGGGCAGGGTCGGCTGGGGCAGCAGCACCCCGACCGGCCCGGCCGGCCCCAGCCGGGGACGGCGGACCAGCGGCCCGCGGCGCAACGCCGGGGTGCGGCTGGCCAGCACCTGGGAGGACAGCCCCGGCACCCGGCGGGCCACCCCCAGCAGCAGCCGGCGCAGCACCGCCGTCCGGTCCCCACCGCCGGTCATCAGCCAGCCCAGCAGCACCGCGAGCCGGACCAGCGCGCGGGCGTGCGGCTCCCGCTCGGCCCGGTGGGTGTCCAGCAACGACCCGTCGGCCCCGGCCAGCACCGCGTCGAGCTTCCAGGCCAGCTGGTGCACGTCCCGCAGGCCCAGCCCCAGGCCCTGCCCGATGAAGGGCGGGGTCAGGTGCGCGGCGTCCCCGCAGAGCAGCACGCGGCCGGCACGCCACCGGGCGGCGACCCGGGCGCCGTAGGCGTACTCGACGGCGCGCAGCACCCGGGTGTCCGCCGCCCCGAAGCGGGCCAGCAGTGCGGGCAGGTCGACGTCGCCGACCTGCTCGCCGTCCCGGAGCCGGAACTCGGCCCGGTACCGGTCGCCGGCGACCGGCATGAAGGTGGCTGCCCGGTGCGGGTCGCAGACCTGGTGCACCCCGGGCCACACGTCCAGCGGGGCGTCGGCCTGCAGGTCGGCCACCAGCCAGCGGTCCGGCCGGCCCAGCGGCACCTCGCCGGCGCCGATCAGCCGGGCGACGGTGCTGCGGGCGCCGTCGCAGCCCAGCACCGCCTCGGCCTCCAGCCGTGCACCGGACCGGTCCGTCACGGTGACGCCGTCCGGGTGGAGCACCAGCCCGGTGACCTCCACCCCGGTGCGCAGCTGCACCAGCGGCCGGCGGGCGACCTCGGCGCGCAGCAGCTCCTCCAGGTCGGGCTGGGAGAACATCGAGGCCTGCGGCCAGCCGTGCACCCCCGCCCCGGGCGCGCGGGCGAACTCGACCAGCACCCGGCCGTCCGCGTCCAGCAGCCGCAGCCCGGCCATCGGACGGCTGACCCGGGCGAAGGCCTCGGCCACCCCGGCGGCCTGCAGCACCCGCACGCACTCGTCGTCCAGGTGCACGGCGCGGGGCAGCCCGTAAGAGTGCTCGTGCTTCTCCAGGACGGTCACCTCGCGGCCCCGGCGGGCGAGCAGCAGGGCCGCGGTGAGTCCCACCGGCCCGGCCCCGACCACCACGATCAACCGGTGACCGCCTGCGGGTGCCGGTAGAGCATCAGCGCGACGTCGTCGTCCTGGTCGTCGCCCAGCAGCTGGTCGACCAGCACCGCGGCCAGCACGTCGGGGGACAGTTCCCGCCCGGCGACGACGGCGGCCACGGCGCGGGCGATGCCCTCGTCCAGCGCCTCGTCCCGGCGCTCGACCAGGCCGTCGGTGTAGGCCAGCAGGCTGTCCCCCGCGGTCAGCCCGACGACGCCCTCGGGCCGCGGCCGCCCCGGGACGACGGCCAGCGGCAGCGACGAGGCGCCCTCCAGCAGGCGGCTCGAGCCGTCGGCACCGACCAGCACGGCAGGCAGGTGCCCGGCGCTGGACCAGGTCAGCGTGCCCGCGGCCTGGTCGACGACGGCGCAGAACACGGTGCTGCAGGTGGCGCCCTCGACCAGGCCGGCGAACCGGTCCAGCGCGCCGAGCACCTGGGCCGGGCCGTTGGCCTCCAGCAGCAGGGCCCGGCCGGCGCTGCGCAGCTGGCCCATCACCGCGGCCGCGGCCAGGCCCCGGCCCACGACGTCCCCGACGACGACGCCGAAGACCCCTGCCGACAGCTCGACGACGTCGTACCAGTCGCCGCCGACCTCCAGCGCCGACGCAGCCGGCTCGTAGCGGACCGCGAAGCCCTCGGGCAGCTCGACCGGGCCCAGGATGGAGCGCTGCAAGGTCACCGACACCTCGGTGGAGAACCGGGCGGCCTCGCGCTCGGCCTCGGCCCGCTCGGCGGCCCAGCGGCGCTCGGCGGCGTGCGCCTGCGCGTCGGCGACGACGGTGGCGACCTGGCCGGCGACCAGCTCCAGGAACGCCCGGTGGTCCTCGTCCAGGCGCAGGTGCGGGTCGACCCCGGCGACCAGCACGCCCACCGGACGGGTCTGCCCGGCGACGACGAGCGGCAGCGCCACGGCCGTGTCCACCGGGACCCGGCCCACCCCCGCCGACGACGTCAGGCCGGGCACCCGGTCGATCAGCCCGGTGACGGTGGTGGCCGTGCCGCTGGTGAGGGCGTCCCACACCCAGGCCTCGTCGGGGCCGGCGGGCAGCCGGGGCACGACGCCGTCGGGGACGGTGTCGGGCAGGCCGGTGGCGGCGGCGAGGTGCGCGCCGGCGCCGTCCTCGTCGAGCAGGTAGACCACCGCGAACGGGACGTCGTCTCCGGCGCCGGCCAGGGCCTGCACGGCGGCGGTCGCGGCCCGGTCGCTGTCGCCGTGCCGGCTGGAGCCGATGGCGCCGAAGGCCTGCAGGGCGGTGAGCCGGCGGGCGGTGAGCACCCGGGCGGTGGTGTCGGTCGTCGTGTTGAGGACCCCGGCCACCCGCCGGACGCCGTCGGCCCCGAGCTCGACGATCGGGGAGTAGGCGAAGGTGAACCAGGTGGCCTCGTCGAAGCCGTGCCGGTGCATGAGCAGCGGCAGGTCGACGTCGTAGGTGGCCTTGCCCTGCAGGACGCCGTGCAGCCGGCCCTGGATCTGGGGCCACAGCTCGTCCCACACCTCGGCGCAGCTGCGGCCCATGGCGGCCGGGTGCTTGTCCCCCAGGATCGGCGCGTAGGCGCCGTTGTAGACCATGGTCAGCTCCGGGCCCCACATGACCAGCATGGGGAACGGGTTGTTCAAGCAGATGCCGACGGCGGTGCGCAGCGTGTCCGACCAGCCCCCGACCGGGCCCAGCGGGGTGGCCGACCAGTCGGTGGCCAGGACCAGCTCGTGCATCGGGTCGCCCTCGCCGACGGAGGTGAAGAGCTGGCGTGTCGCCTCCGGCACACGACCACCTCCCCCGTCAGGTCCGCAGACCGCTCCGGCCCGTTCCGATCATCGTAGGTCCGGTGCCGCGGGTCCCCGTGTGCCGCGGCACCGGCGCGGCGACCGGCCCCGCCGGCCCCGCCGTCCACGCGGGACGACGGGGCCGGGGGGTCAGCCCAGCGAGCGGGCGGTGCCGCGCGGCAGGTCCAGCTCGACCCGGGTGGGCAGCCGCTGCACCTCCAGGGCCTGCCGGGCGTGCTCGAGGACCTGGCCGCTGACGTCGCGGTGCACCTCGGCCGGGTCGACCCGGCCGTCCAGCCGCACCCGCAGGTGAAGCCGGGGCGCCGACGACGTGCCGGACAGGTGCGCGGAGGCCCGGGTGACCCCGGCCAGGCCGGACACCTCGTCCTCGATGGCGCGGGTCAGCGCGGCGCCCTCGAGCATCGTGCGACCGGTGGTGGCGTCGTCGTCCAGGCGGAGCCGGGCGAGCCGGTCGGTGCGGGCCTGGGCGACCAGCCACCAGCCGCTGAGCACGGCCACCAGCAGGGCGACCACCCCGACGACCGGCCAGAACCAGCCCATCCGGGCGACGTCGTCCACGGCCGGGTCCACGACGGTCCGGTCGGCCTGGCCGGCACCCAGCACGCCCAGCCCGAGCAGCAGGGTGGCGACGCCGGCCGCGGTGAGCAGCAGGCCCAGGACGGTGAGCACCGTCCGGTTGGTCCGCACCGCACCGGGGGTGCGGGTGACCGGTGCGAGGGCCGCGGGGCGGCTCATGCCGACACCCGCCGCAGGTCGACGTGCAGCGTGGGGCCGGCCACCAGGTCCAGGCCGGCGAGGGCCTGCGCGGCCCGGTCCCGGACCTGGGTCTCCAGGTCACCGGTCTCGCGCAGCGCGGTCCGCACGGTCAGCTCCACCCTGCGCCGGCGGACCACGGAGGAGGTGCCGTCGACGCCGGAGAGCCCGGACACCGACTGCTCCAGCGCACGGCCGACGCCGGTGCGGGACACCGCGGTGACCACGTCGTCCTCGGGTTCCCCGTCCAGGACGAGCAGGGTCTTGCGGCGGGGCTTGAGCTCGGCCAGGACGAGCAGCAGGCCGACGGCGACGAGGACGCCGCCGATGGTCAGCACGGCGCCGTCGGACCAGGCGTGCTCGCGCAGCCAGGAGGCGGTGCCGCTGTAGGGCAGGACCAGGTGGCCGGGGCGGCCCAGCAGGCCCTGCACGACCTCGGCGGCCACGACGATGCCGAGCCCGAGGCCCGCCAGCCCCAGCACCAGGGCCAGGACGCGGTCGACGGTGCGCATCAGTGCACCCTCTTCTCTTCGGGGGAGCGCTCCAGGGGGAGCGCGGCGACGTGGACATCGACCCGCGCGCTGCGCAGGCCGACCAGGGAGACCAGCCGCTCGCCCACGTGCTCGCGGACGCGGCGGGTGACCTGGCGGACCGGGGCCGGCCAGGAGACGGACATGTCGATCTCGACGGTGGCCTCGTCGCCGTGCACGCGGGCGGTGACCCGCGGCCGGTCGGCGCTGCTCACCGCGACGCCGAGCACCCGCCGGGCGGTGCCGGTGGCGGCGTCGACCTCGGCGGCGGCCGCTGCGGCGATCCGCTCGACCACCCGGTCGGCGACGGTGGTGCGGCCGCGGTCCGCACGGGGCGCCAGACCGTCGTCCAGCCGGCTGTCCCCGCCGTCGAGGGCCGGGTCGGCCGCGGTGGGGGCGGTCACCGGTCCCGGCGGGATCGGTCGCCGGAGCCCATCAGCGAGGACAGGTCGAGCTGGCCCTCGACGACCTTGCCGGCGACGAAGCCGAGCGCGGCGAGGACGGCGACGAGGACGAAGGCGCCGAAGCCGCCGAAGGCGCCGGCGAGGCCGAGCACCATCCCGACGACGAGGCCGACTGTGCTGGGACGCATGGGTGTCTCCTGGGGTGTGTCGCGGGGGGTCACTGGAGCCGGGTGGAGCGGCGGGAGCGCTGTCGCGCCCGGCGCCAGCGGTGGAACAACCGGGTCGGCGCGCTCCGCAGCCGCCGGGTGGCGACGACGGTCACCGACCCGGGCGGGGTCGGGGTCCGACCGGCCCGGAGGGCGGCGAGCCCGGCCGCGAAGGCCGCCGGGTCGCCGCCGACGTCGGGGTGGTGCGCCCGGACGAACGCCCGCTCCGCCGCGCGCCGGGAGCGCTCGTCGTCGGGGGTCTCGGGTCCGGGGGTGCTCACGGGTGGCTCAGACGCCCGGGGCCGGGGGCCCCGCGGGTGGCACCGGGTCCTCGACGGGAGGTGCCGCGTGGTCGACGTCGTCGACGTGCACGTCGACCCGGGAGCCCGGGGCCGCGGCGGTGACCGCGGTGCGGACCTGCCCGGCGACGTCGGCGACGGGCACGCCGTAGAGCGAGACGACGTGCACCGCGACGTCCGGCGGGCCGTCGGTCTCCCGCACGACGACGCCGGTCACCCGGTCACCGGGCAGGTAGGTCGCCGCGGACCCGAAGGGCCCACCGGAGAGCCGGACCACGCCCGGGCACGCGAGGACCGCCGCGGCGACGACCCGGGGGTCGACACCGCCGACGAGGGCGCGGCCCGGGACGGTCACTGGACCCGGCTGGGCGTGGGCTCGGACTCGTCGCCGTTCGAGGACTCGTCGGAGGGCAGGTGGATGTCGTCGACGGCGATGTTGACCTCGACGACCTGCAGGCCGGTCATCGACTGGATGCTCTGGATGACGTTGCGGCGGATGCCGGCGGCCAGGTCGGCGATCGCGACGCCGTACTCGACGACGACGTCGATGTCGATGGCGGCCTGGGTCTCGCCGACCTCGACGGAGACGCCCTGGCTGACGTTCGGGCCGCCGGAACCCGGGATGCGCTCGCGGATGGCGCCGAAGGCGCGGGCGGTGCCGCCGCCGAGGCGGTAGACGCCGTTGACCTCACGCGCGGCCATGCCGGCGATCTTGGACACGACGGTGTCGGCGATCGTGGTCTTGCCCTGGCTGGAGACCAGCTCGGTGCTGCTGCTGGTGCTGGCGGTCTTCGTGGACTCGGTCATCGGACGTCCTCTCGGTTGCCGGCCCGAGCTCAGGCCGTTCTGTGCTGCTCAGGGGGTTGGAGTCGGCCTGCGCCGGATCCTCACGGCCCGTCCAGGTGACCTGCGTCACTCAGCCAGGTCGGTGACGTGCACGTCGACCTCGACCACGTCCAGCGCGGTCAGCTCGCGCACCCCGGTGACCACCGCGCGCCGGACCGCCCCGGCCAGCCCGGGCAGCGGCACCCCGGGCCGGGCGGTGAGCTGCACGGTGACGACGACCTTCCGGCCGGCGACGCCGATGCCCATCGCGCCGGCCCGCTGCGCCGGGGTGGGGCCCGCGTCGGCGTACTCGGCCCGGACCGCGGCGACCGCCGCCGGGGGCGGGGTGGCCTGCCCGCGGACGTCCCCGACGCCGTCCACGGTCAGCGCGGCGCGGCGGGCGACCAGGGCGACGACCCAGGCGGCGATCCGGGTGGTGCCGTCCCGCTCGGGCACGACGGCGTGCCAGCCGTGGGTGGCCATCACCCCGACGCGCTCCATCACCCGGTCGCCCAGCCCCGTGGGGGGCGGTGCGGGCTCGGCGGCCAGCCCGCGCAGCTCGTCGTCCAGCTCGCGCAGGTCGGCCAGGGCCGCCCGGCAGTGCGGGCAGACCCGCTGGTGCGCGGGGTCCTCAGGCCGCCGCCCGTCGGCGACCTGGGCCACCAGCGCGTCGAGCTCCACGCCGCACGGCAGCACGCCCTCGGACGGGCGCGCACTGCTCCCCGGGGTCGTCACTGCCACCCCCGCATGCTCTGCAACAGGGCCCGGCGGGCCCGCGCGACCCGGCCGCGCAGCGTCGGCTCGGGCACCTCCAGGGTGCGGGCCGCCTCCTCGTAGGACAACCCCTCGAACTGGACGAGCACCAGCGCGGCCCGCTGGTCGAACGGCAGTGCCCGCACCGCGGCACGCAGCGCCTCCGTGCGCGCCGCGGCCACCACCCGCTCCTCCGGGAGATCCCGCTCGGGGACCGGCTCGTCGCCGTCCAGGGGCGCGGTGGGGCGTCGGCGGGTGAGCAGCTGGCGGGCGGCGTTGGTGGTGATCCGGTGCAGCCAGGTGCCGAACGCGGAATCGCCACGGAAGCCGGGCAGCGCCCGCCAGGCCGACACGAGCGCGTCCTGGGCGACGTCCTCGGCGGCGGCGCGCTCGCCGATCAGCCGGTGCGCGACCCGGAACACCTGCTCCTGGTGCCGGGACACCAGCACCTCGAAGGCCGCCGTGGACCCCTGCTGCGCGCGCCGCACCAGGTACTCGTCGTCCAGGTGCCGGCCGTCGGTGAAGACCGCGTCCAGGTCCGCCGGGACGGCGGGGCCGGTGTCGGGGGGCGGTGCCGTCATCAGCACGGACCGGTCCGCTCGAGCACACCCGCCCGGACGCCCGACACGCCCTGCACCTGCCCCGATGCGACCCCTGCCAACCCCCGCGGCCGGGGGCGTCGGTCAGGAGCTGGGGACGGCGACCTTCGCGCCGGACTGCAGCAGCGCGGCCGCCTGGACCAGCGGCACGGGACGGGACCACAGGTAGCCCTGCCCGAAGGTCGCACCCGCCGAGGTCAGCCAGGCCGCCTGCCCCTCGTCCTCGACGCCCTCGGCGACGGTGGTCAGCCGCAGCGAACGGCCCATCGAGATGATCGCCTCGGCGAGCGAGGCACCCTGCTCGGAGGAGACGACGTGGTCCACGAAGGACTTGTCCACCTTGAGGACGTCGACCGGCAGGTCCCGCAGGTAGGACAGCGAGCTGTAGCCGGTGCCGAAGTCGTCGATGGCGATCCGGATGCCGAGCTCGCGCAGCCGGGACAGCTGCGGGGCGACGACGTCCATCCCGGCCAGGACGGCGGTCTCGGTGATCTCCAGGACCAGCAGCCGCGGTGACAGACCGCTCTCGGCCAGGGCGGCGCGGACCAGGTCGACGAAGCCGGGCGCGGTGAGCTGCGCGACGGCGACGTTGACCGACATGGCCACGTGCGGCCGACCGGGCTGCTGGAGGGACACCGCGGCGCGGCAGGCCTCCTGCAGGACCCAGGTGCCCAGCGGGACGATCAGGCCGGACTCCTCGGCCAGCGGCACGAAGTGGTACGGGGCGAGGAGCCCGCGGACCGGGTGCTGCCAGCGGACCAGCGCCTCGAAGCCGTGCACGGTGGGCCGGCCGTGGTCGGGCACGTGCAGGTCCATGGTCGGCTGGTAGTGCAGCACCAGCTCGCCGGCCTCCAGGGCCCGCTCGAGGTCCGCGCGCAGCTGCAGCCGGTCCAGGGCGGCCGAGTGCAGGGAGGGCTCGTAGACGGCGGTGCCGTGCTTGCCGCCGTCCTTGGCCATGTACATGGCGACGTCGGCGTTGCGCAGCAGGTCCGCACCGGTGATCCCCTCGGCGGGCACCTCGGCCAGCCCGATGCTGGCGCTGACGGTGAGCGAGTGACCCTCCACCAGCACCGGCCGGGACAGCCACTCGTGCACCCGGGCCGCCACGGCGCGGGCCTCCTCGACGTCGGAGCCCTCCAGCAGCAGGGCGAACTCGTCGCCCCCCAGCCGGGCCACGGTGTCGCCCTCGCGGGCCACGGTGCGCAGCCGGGTGCCCACCTCGGTGAGCAGCTGGTCCCCGACGTCGTGGCCGAGCCGGTCGTTGACGTCCTTGAAGTCGTCCAGGTCGATGAACACCAGGGACAGCCCGGCGGCCTGCTGTCCGCGGCGGCGCAGCGCGTGCTCGAGCCGGTCGCCGAACAGCCGGCGGTTGGACAACCCGGTGAGCGGGTCGTGCAGGGCCTGGTGGGTCAGCTGGGTCTCCAGCTCGACGCGGGTGGTGACGTCACGGACGGTGAGCACCAGCCCGGCGACGGCGGGGTCGTCGAGCAGGTTGCTGAACACGCCCTCGACGTGCACGACCCGCCCGTCGGGGCGCTGCAGGCGGAAGCCCACGTCGGAGTCGCCCTCGGGGCGGGCGTCCAGCAGCGCGACGAGTGGTTCGACGTCGGCCGGGTGCACCCGGCCGTGCACGGTGGAGCCGACCAGGGACTCGACCTCGGCGTCGAAGAGCCGGGCGGCGGAGCCGCTGGCGTAGGTGACCCGCGCGTCGGTGCCGAGCACCACGATGACGTCGGAGCTGCGGCGGACCAGGCTGGCGAGCCGGCTCTCGCTGACGGCGAGGGCCTGCTGCTCGGTGACCTCGGCCTGCAGCCGGCGGTGCCGGGAGACCAGCCGGCGGAACCAGGCCATCCAGCCCACGGAGGCGACCACGAGCATGCCGGCGTAGATCAGCCCGGCCTGGACGTCGAGGACCGCGGCCCGGTCCGCCAGCTCGGTGGACAGCTCGGCGACGGCATCCCGCGCGGCGACGGGGGAGTCCACGCCGAGCGCCAGGGAGGTGGCGGCGGAGGTGAGGCTCGCCGCCTGCTCCGGGGACGCACCGAGGTCGCGCAGCTGCGCGGCGGCGTCCTGCAGCGAGCGGGACAGCGCGGCGGTGTCCGTGGGGGTGGCCATCGACAGCTCCCCGGCGACCCGGGAGACGACCTCACGCTGGTCGGCGACCGGGCTGGACCGGACGTAGACGCCGAAGAGGAGCAGGAACTCCACGCCGATCACCGTCAGGGTGCCCAGCAGGGTGAGCACGACGCGCACCCTGGAGGCGCGGGGTGCGCTCTCGTCGACCGACCTGCTCATGCTGCCCTCCGCTGGGCGCACCGGTGGCGCCGTCGCGGAGGACATCGGGCGGTCGGCCGGCGGACTGCACCCCGGCGCGGACGGGATGCCCCGGCCGGGTGAGACGGATGCGTTCCGGTGTGTTCCGGATCAGGTCCGGTGCCGGAACGCTCCCACCGGTTCCACGTGGAACGGTCTCAGCCGCGCAGGTCCGGGAAGTCGGTGTCGCTGAACTCCCGGCTCCCGCCGGCGCCGGCCTCCTCGCGTTGCCGCAGCTCGACCCGGCGGATCTTGCCCGACACGGTCTTGGGCAGCTCGGCGAACTCGATCTTGCGGACCCGGAGGTAGGGGGCCAGGTTCGCCCGGGCGTGGGCCAGGATCGACCTCGCGGTCTCCGCCGTCGGCTCGTGCCCCGCCGCCAGCGCCACGTACGCCTTGGGGACGGCGGCCCGCACCGCGTCCGGGGCCGGGACCACCGCGGCCTCGGCGACGGCCGGGTGCTCGATCAGCACGCTCTCCAGCTCGAACGGGCTGATCTTGTAGTCGCTGGCCTTGAAGACGTCGTCCGTGCGCCCGACGTAGGTGATGTAGCCGCGGGCGTCCCGGGTCGCGACGTCCCCGGTGTGGTACCAGCCGCCGGCCATCGCCTCGGCGTTGCGCACCGGGTCCCCGGCGTACCCGGTCATCAGCGGGAGCGGGTGCGCCGAGAGGTCCAGGCAGATCTCGCCGTCGTCGCCGACCTCGCCGGTGACCGGGTCGACCAGCACCACCGGGCAACCCGGCAACGGCCGGCCCATCGACCCCGGGGTGACGTCGGAGCCCGGCGTGTTGCCGACGACGGCGGTCATCTCGGTCTGCCCGAACCCGTCGCGCAGGGTCAGCCCCCACGCCTGCTGCACCTGGGAGATCACCTCGGGGTTCAGCGGCTCCCCGGCTGCGATGACCTCGCGCAGCGAGCCCGGCCCGCCGGACAGGTCGGCCTGGATGAGCATCCGCCACACCGTGGGCGGGGCGCAGAACGTGGTGATGCCGGCCGACCGGATGCGGTCCAGCAGTCCCGCCGCGTCGAAGCGGGCGTAGTTGTAGAGGAACACCGTGGACTCGGCGATCCAGGGGGCGAAGAAGCAGGACCAGGCGTGCTTGGCCCAGCCGGGCGAGGAGATGTTGAGGTGCACGTCGCCGGGCTGCAGGCCCAGCCAGTACACCGTGGACAGGTGCCCGACCGGGTAGGAGACCTGGGTGTGCTCGACCAGCTTGGGCCGCGACGTCGTCCCGGAGGTGAAGTACAGGAGCAGCGGGTCCCCCGGCGCGGTGCCCGGGTGCTCGACCGGGGCGTCGTCGGCGTCGGCCGCGTCGGCGTAGGACAGCCAGCCCGCGGCGTCCCCTCCGACCGCGATGCGGGTGTAGTCGCCGTCGACGCGCTCGAACTTCGCCACGTCGGCGGCGTTGGCCACCACGTGTGCGGCCCCGCCCCGCTCGATCCGGTCCGCCAGGTCCGCCGGGCCCAGCGCGGTGGTCGTCGGCATGATGACCGCGCCGATCTTCATCACCGCCAGCATCGACTCCCACAGCTCGACCTGGTTGCCCATCATCAGCACCACCCGGTCGCCCCGGCCGATGCCGACCGAGGAGAACCAGCGGGCCACCTGGTCCGAGCGGCGGACCACCTCGGCGAAGGAGAACCGGGCCTCGCTGCCGTCCTCCTCCACGATCCACAGTGCGACCCGCTCGTTGCCCCGGGCGTAGGTGTCGAACCAGTCGTGCGCCCAGTTGAAGCGGTCACCCAGGTCCGGCCAGGAGAACTCCGCGACCGCCCGCTCGTGCTCGCCCCGCAGGCCCAGCAGCTGGTCGCGGGCGGCGCGGTAGACGTCGGTGACGCTCATCGGCGGTGTCCTCCTGGGGGCGGTCGGGACGCGATCGTCACCCGTCGTGGGGAGCGCCACCACCCCCGGACGTGCCGGACGGTTGCCTGCGCCCCGGCCCGGGTAGAGAGGGTCCACCCGCGCGGCCGCACTCCCGGCCGCCGCCTCACGACAGGAGCACCACCCCATGGGGATCATCGGATTCCTCGTCTTCGGACTCGTCGTCGGCGCCGTGGCCCGCCTCATCAAGCCCGGCAAGCAGAACCTCTCGATCCTGGCCACCCTGGGCCTGGGCGTCGTCGGTTCGCTGATCGGCGGCGTCGTCGCCACCCTGCTGGGCACCGGCCGGTTCACCGAGCTGAACATCCTGGGCGCGATCGTCGCCATCGTGGCCGCCGTGCTGCTGATCGGCGTCGCCGAGAGCGTCACCGGCAAGCGCTCCGTGCGTCACTGACCCACCCCCAGCCCGACGGGCCCGGACACGTGCTGGTGTCCGGGCCCGTCGTCTGCCCGGGTCCGGCCGGGATGGTCTCGTTACGCCTCGGGGACGGCGGGTAGGCGGCGGTCTCACCCCGTCCGCGACACCCCCGGAGGTCCCCGTGGCCCGCAACACCCTCTCCCGCTCCCTGCACGACGTCGGCCTCGCCGCCTGGTTCGGCGGCACCCTCGCCAACGCGGTCGCCCTCAACGCCGCCGCCTCCGAGGCCGGGGGTGACCAGGCCACCGGCGACGTCGCCAACGCCGGCTGGGACCGCTGGACCCCGGTCAACGCACTCGCCATCGGTGCCCACCTGGTCGGCAGCATCGGCCAGCTGGCCGGGAACAAGGGCCGGGTGGCGAACCAGCAGGGCGTGGCCGGCATGTCCACCGCCAAGACGCTGCTCACCGCCGCCGCGCTCGGCGTCACCGGCTACAGCCGGCTGCTGGGCCAGAAGGTGTCGGCCGCCGGCGCCCCCGGCCGCGCGGGCACCAAGCCCAGCAAGAAGACCCGGTCCGACGCGGCCGCGGCCCAGCTGCAGCTGGACCGGCTGCAGTGGGTGGTGCCCGCCCTGACCGGCGCCCTGGTCGTGGTCCGCAGCTACGCCGGGGAGCAGCAGCGGCCCTCCGAGGTGTTGAGCGGCACCCGCGCCTGAGACCCGCAGCCGGCGGACGGGGCCCACCTGCCCCGTCCGCCGGGCCTGGACCCGGACCGGGCGACCACACAGTTGCGCGGTGCAACATGTGGGTCATGTCGACGACGATCCCGACCCGCCTGGCTGTGCCCCTGCTGGTGACCGGTGGTCTGCTCCTCAGCGCCTGCTCCTCCGGGGGTGACAGGACGGGACCCGCGGCGAGTCCCACCAGCTCGTCGGTGGCCACCCCTGCGGCGACGGGCACGACCGGCCCGGCCACGGCACCCGCTCCCACCGCCGCCCCCGAGCCCAGCGGCGCGGACCCGACGACCGCCGGCGGGCCGGACCGCTGCCACACCAGCGAGCTCACCGGCCGCCTGACCCCGGGCGACTCGGGCGCCGGCCACACCGGCGCGACGCTGACGCTGACCGACACCGGCGGCGAGGTCTGCACGGTCTACGGCTACGGCGGCCTGGGGCTCATCGCCCAGGACGGGGCCGCCGCCTCGACGGTGCAGGACCGGGTGGCGAGCCCCGCACCGCGGACGGTGACCCTGCAGCCCGGGGACGCGGTGTCCTCGACGCTGTACTGGAGCGACGTCGCCTCGGGCTCCGAGCCGACCACCGGCGACTGCGAGCCGCAGCCGGGCCGGCTGACCGTCATCCCGCCGGACGAGACCGACGCGCTGTCGGTGACCTGGCCCGGCGGCCCGGTGTGCGGGGGCGGGGAGATCCAGCAGACCGCCTACGTGGCCGCCTGAACGGGCGGGCGGGGTTGCACCGACGTGGCACCCGGTGCCGCCCGGCGTTGACCCGCCGGGACCACGCGTGGTCCAGTGACCGTGGTCACTGCTGGTGCCGACGACGACGTCGGCGGGCGGAGAGGGGTGCCGGTGCGGTCCAGCGCCACACACGGGACGGACGCCGGGGTGCACCCCGACAGCACGCGGCCGCACGACCGGGACGCGCTGCGCGCCGTGCTGCGCGACGTGGTGGGCAGCTCGGGGATGGCCATCGCCTTCGGCGGGCAGGTCGCGATCTCCCGCGGTCAGGTCGCGGCGTCCGGGGTGCGGGACGCGGTGGTGATCAGCGAGCTGCTGGGCACCCGGACGGCGTCGCTGCGCGGGCTGGCGGTGCACGCCGGCGCCGGGCTCGGCGGTCGGGTACTGGCCGAGGGCCGGCCCGCAGGCGTCGAGGACTACGGCGTGGCGCGCGGCATCACCCACGACTACGACGTGCCGGTGCTGGCCGAGGGGTTGTGCACCGTCGTCGCCACGCCGGTGCTGGTGCAGGGCCGGCCGCGGGCGGTGGTCTACGCGGCCAGCCGGGAGCGCGGGTCGGTCGGGGACCGGGTGCGCGACTCGCTCACCCGCGCCGCCGGCCGGATGGCCGCCGAGCTCGCGGTGCGCGACGAGGTGGACCGCCGGGTCGAGATGCTGCAGGCCGTCGCCGTGACCGCACGGTCCGACGGTGCCGACGCCGCCCGCCTGGAGGAGGTGCGCGCCGTGCACTCGGACCTGCGGCTGATCGCCCAGGACCTCACCGACGACGCCCTCCGTGATCGCGTGCACGCCGCCTGCTCCCGGCTCGCCGCCCTCGGCTCGCCCCCGCGGAGCACCGTGCAGCTCAGCGCCCGCGAGACCGACGTGCTGGCCCAGGTCGCGCTGGGCTGCTCCAACGCCGAGACCGCCCGCCGGCTGAGCATCCGGCCCGAGACCGTGAAGAGCTACCTCGGCTCGGCGATGGGGAAGCTGGACGCGCACACCCGGCACGAGGCCGTCGTCCGGGCGCGGGCGGCGGGGCTGCTGCCCTGAGGGCGGGCGGCAGGCCAGCGCAGCCGCCCCCGTTCAGGCGAGTCGACCTGGCCGGCCGCGCGATGAGCTCCCTCGTGGAGCTGGCACCGGCGTTCACCTTCTCTCGGCACCACGGGGCCAACTGGGACGCCTTCGACGACTGCACCGACGACCTCGTGGGGCCCCTGTAGGCAGCTGGGTGTCGTGTGGGACATGGTCACCGAGAACGAGCTCACCCCCGTCGCCGCGGGTGGAAACTGTCGAGCGTGACCAGGCACCCGAGCACTGCCCAGAACGTGGTCGGCATCGTGGGCCTGCTGATCATCGCCGCCCTGAGCTTCGTGTTCGACGGCCCGTGGTGGCTCCTCGGCCTCATCGTCGCCGTCCCCTACGGCCTGGCCCTGTGGCTGGCCGGCCGGCATCGCAGGAGTGCCCGTCCCACCGCTGACCTGTGAGCCTCGGTGAGGTGGTGGCACCCACCCGGACCGCCACCACCTCACCGATGCGTCCCCACCACAGGTCCGCCGCGTCTGGGTCGAGCCCGATCCCAGAGCTCGAGGCTCACCGCGCGACAGAGGGAGTGGGTCAGCCCTTCGACGAGCGCGGGTCGTTGCCCGGCTCGATGGTGTCCTGCTTGCGGATCGTGCCGTCGCGTCCGCGCACCCGGAGCTCACGCCGGCGGCGTTCTGGAGGATCTCGCGGGCGCGGGTGATCCCGTCGGCCTGGTTGTCGACGATGTCGCCTACCCGGGCCGCCCCGGACTTGCGCACCTCGGTCATCACAGGGACAGGGCCCCGACCGGGAACTGCACGTCTACTTCCCGGCCGCCCTGGCCAAGGCCGGCGACGACCGTGCCGCCGTGCTGGGCATCGCAGCACGGTCAGCCAGGCCGTCCGTGCTCACCGCCAGGTGTAAGGCGTAGTCGTTCGCCAGACCGTTGGGTGACTCGGTGAAGTAGCCCATGCGAAGGCCCCAGCTACCCCACCAAGGCCGATCTGGTGCGAGCCCTCGCCCAAGACCACTTCGACTGGATCAAGAACCGTTTTCTCCAGGCTGCGGACGAGGCCGATGCCGACGCGTACTGCGCTCTCGGCGACATGCTGGAGGCGATCATGGAGCGCCTCGTCACTGATCGACTGATGGTCGAGGTGATGAGCAGGACCAAGGGGCTCGACACAGACGCCGTGTTCGGCGCACTCGACCAGATCCTGGCCGTGGGGCGGCAACAGCGGACTCTCCGCGACGACGCCGCCGTGCAGGACATCGCCGTGCTGATCACCGGTTCCGCTCAAGCCCTCCTGAACATGGGCATAGACGACCCCACCGCCTGGCGCCGCTACGCGCGGCTGACACTGGCGGCACTGCGCCCCTGACGAGACAGGCCGTGGATCACGCTACTTCGACGTCCGTCCAGCACCACACGAGCGTTCGCCACGACACGCGTCGCACGGGCAGGGCATTGCCCGCCGGAGCACCTTCTCGCGCAGCGGGTCACCCGCCCGCCGACCGCCTCCCTCTTCTCCGACCTCGGCCGGCCAGACGCTTCCAGGGCCCGCTCTTGGCCGCTTGCCCGGCGACGCCCACGAGGAGTACAGCGCCGACGAGAACGGTGGACGTGAGGAGATCGATGAGTGATGGCAGGGCTTGCCCGAGGCTGGCGGTCATGCCGGGAGCCTCACGAGGTGACCATCCGATGAGTGCACAGGGAGTTGTTCCTCGCCTTGACCAACTGCCACACGTGGGCCGGGGGCAGGTTGGTCCACACGGTGGAGCGGCGGTGGCCGTGGCTCATCAGGTGGTGGGCCAGCACCACCTCGACCTCGCAGTGTCGTTGCCGCTGCGCCCGGCCGGCGAACAGCGATCGGGCTCGGCGGGTGCCGAGATAGCCGAACCAGGTCAGCGACCCGCCAGGGGAGAGCAGCTGCAGGTACCGGCACATGATCTCGTCGACCTGGGCGGGGTCGAAGTTGGTCAGCGGGAGGCTCGAGACGATGAGGTCGTAGTCGCCGTCGCTGTCCAGATCCTGGATCGCGACCGGGTACACCGTGACCCGACCCAGAGAGTCGAGGCGAGGATGCTCACTGAGCAACTGGCGGACCGTACCGGCAAAGCGGGGATTGACTTCCACTACGTCCAGGTCGCTGCCGGCCGGCAGGGTGTCGGCCAGAACACGCGTCACTGGCCCCGTCCCGGCCCCGACCTCCAGGACCCTCCACGGTCCACTGGGGGCAGCGTGCAGTGGCTCCAGGAGAGTCTCTGCCAGGGCTCGACTGCTGGGGACCACCGCCCCGGTGGTGTGGTGGTCACAGATGGTCTCGCGGAGGAATTGCCACGTCATGGGGCCAGCGTCTCGGCCTCAGACGCTGAGGGCATCGTCCTTCTGGGGATCCCCCACCCCCACGAAAGGAGGGGGTGAAGGAAGGCGTTCGTGGGGGGGCCCTCGGCGGGGGTTGGCGCAGGATGGTCCCGTGGACATCCGGTTGCTGCTGTCTGTCCAGGAACGGGTGTCAGGGGTAGCAGTGGTGGGTCGCGTGCTCGTGGTCGGTGCTGCGGCCGCTGGGGTCGTCGTCAACGCCGGTGCCGCGGTGTGGCCCATGACAGCGACTGCCTTGATCTGCGCATGCTCCCTGCTGGTCCATCGGGCGACGTCCGGTCTGCCCGCCCCCGTCGTGCACACCCTCCCGCCCGTGCTCGTGACCGTGGCGGCGGCCGGCTGGGGATGGCCGATCGTCTGGCTGTTGAGCATCTCCGTGTACGACCTGGCTTCTCATCGACGACTCGGCGCCGCCGCGACCTGCATCGTCGCGGCCGCGGCCGGGAACGTGCTGGGCTGGCCCGCGACCACCATCTGGCGGGACGGGTGGTGGGTCAGCGCGGTGGGGCTGCCTGCTCTCGCGATGATCGCCGGTCTGTGGGTGGGCAACCGCCGCCGGCTCGTCCAGGCCTTGGCCGCACAGGTCGATTCGCTGCGTCTGCAGGCGACCATGCAGGAGGACGCTGCCCGATCCGCCGAGCGGGCCCGCATCGCCGCCGAGATGCACGACGTCCTGGCTCATCGACTCAGCCTGCTGGCGCTGCACACCGGCGTTCTCCTCACCCGCGCAGACGCCCTTCCCCCTGCGGTGGTGGAACGGCTCGGCTTGCTCCGCAACACGTCGGTGGAGGCCCTGTCCGACCTGCGCGACGTCCTGGGAGCTCTGCGGCACGACAGTCCTGATCGCGAGCGCGCCGGGCTCACGCCCGCCGTGCCTGAGCTGGACCACCTGGTCGCTGAAGCGCGCCGAGCCGGTCAGGACGTCATCCTCTCCGTGGACGGCGACCCCGCTGCCACGCCGACCACTCACCGCCTCGCGGTTCACCGGATCGCCCGGGAGGCCCTGACCAACGCCCGCAAGCACGCCCCCGGCGCCCCGGTCTCCGTGCAGGTCAGCCACACGCGGACCCTCACGTGTCTGACCGTCACGAATGCGACGACCCCTGCCGGCGGGTTGGGTCTGCCGCCCATACGCTCGGGTTTCGGGCTCGTGGGGGTGGCCGAACGCGTGGGGGCCCTCGGGGGGACACTGAGAGTCGGCCCCGTCGTCGACGGGGCGTGGCAGCTCATGGCCTCACTCCCCCACCGGGCCGACCCCCACCCCCCGACGCGGCGGGAGCAGACGTGATCAGGGTCTTGGTCGTCGACGACGACGCGTTGGTCAGACTCGGCCTGACCGATCTGATCGACGGCCAGCCCGGCATCGAGGTCGTTGCTCAGGCAGCCGATGGGGTACAGGCCATCGAGGCTGCCATCGCCACGCACGTGGACGTGGCGCTCGTCGACATCCGGATGCCGCGGATGGACGGCATCGTTGCCACTGCCCGCCTGCGTGCGCTGCCCACTCCCCCGCGGGTCGTCGTCCTGACCACCTTCGACCTCGACGAGCACGTCTACGACGCCCTCACCGCCGGGGCCGACGGCTTTCTCCTCAAGGACACCGACCCCACGGACATCGTCCGGGCGATCCATCTCGTCGCTGAGGGTTCGGCGATGCTGCACCCTGCGGCAGCCCGACGGCTCATCGATCGCCACCACGCAGTCCAGCGCCCGCGCGCTGCAGCCGCTCGGACACGACTGGCCACGCTCACCCCACGGGAGACTGACGTGCTCACCCTGGTCGCCACGGGCCGCACCAATGTTGAGATCGCAACGGCGCTCCGGATGCAGGAGAGCACGGTGAAGGCCCACGTCAGCCGTGTCCTCACCGCCCTCGAGGTCACCAA
This sequence comes from Klenkia sp. AC732, assembly GCF_979256525.1. NCBI lineage: Bacteria > Bacillati > Actinomycetota > Actinomycetes > Geodermatophilales > Geodermatophilaceae > Klenkia > Klenkia sp. AC732. The sequence continues at coordinate 29,144 of NZ_CEEDOS010000038.1, forward strand.
CCGAGTGCAGGCAGCCTTGTTGGCCCGTGACGCAGAACTGGTGTGAACCGGTAGGACAGCCGCAGGGACCACGGTCACGACGACCCACGCTGAGGAGGACGAGATGACAGCTGCCATGAACATGAAGGCGAGTGCAGCGTCCCCCGACCGATGGAACATCGCACCCCGCGGCGACGTGGCGGACCCAGCGGGGACGCTGATTCACAGCGCTGCGGCGCCGCCCGATGAGGCGGCATCGAGTGGCAGTCGCAGCGGTTCGCGGGGGCCTGGCGTATCGGGGACGACCAGCGCGGTCTCACAGTTGATCGCGGCGCTGCGCAAGCAGTTGGAGCAGGCCCAGCAGGCCCTCGATGCCGCGGAGCGAGCTCAACAGGGACCTCAGGTGTTGATCAGCGCCCAGCAAGCAGTGACCGCAGCATCCGTGGCTCTGTCGACGGCGCTGCTCAACCAGGCCAAGGGCGACCGCCAGACCGCCACCGTCGCCCGGTCGATGGACCGCTGCGTCTGAGACGCGGCCGATCCTGGACCACGACGCATGGTCGCCACTGACACCGCGGCTGGGCGGAACTCAGGCCGTCACTGGGTGGGAGGCGGGGTGCCCGTTGGCGTCGGCAGGCGGACGGCGTTGATCAGGAGCACTGCCCATGCCCCGCCGATGACCAGGGACACCACCAACTCGCTCAGGGTCATCCGCTCCAGCAGCAACAAGGAGACAACCAGCAGCCCTGACAGCAGCAGAGTTCCCGCCCACGCCAGCACACGCATGCCTCGGCCGAACCACGGAGCCAGCAGCACGACCGCCACCGCGAGGGCGCACGGCACCACGGCGACCTGGAGGTCGAAGAAGCGCCCTGCCGAGGCGCCACCGGTAGACCGATCACGGATGGAGGAGGCCACCCAGTCACTGGACACGGCCAACGCCGCCAGCCCGAGCGAGATCGTGACCGCCCGCGAGCGCCGAGTCCGGTCGGCGTCGCTGCGGTGGCGAACCAGGAACACGGCAGTGATGAGGTAGGTCACGACCAGGACGTTCGAGGGTGCCAGTACGAGGTCCACGATCTCGGCACTCCCGATGAGGCCAGCCAGGCGGTGTTCACTCAGCCAGGTGGTCGCTGCTTCATCGACAGCCGCCAGGTCACTGCGCTGCACGGCCCAGACGAGCGCCGCGCAGGTGACCAGCCCCGCCGCCACCGCCGCCGACCACCACACGACGCCGGCCACTCGAGCTGCGCGACGCTCACCGACCACCCGAGACACGGCTCGGAGGACGGCGGCGTGGACGCGGGTGCGGCGTCCTGGTCGTGCGGGGACCAGCCCCCAATGTGGTCGTGCGGCCATGAAGCGGCCGGCGGCTCCCAGCAGGACGACGACGACCGCCACGACACCCACGGCGACGGTCCCGTTGCCCAGCGACCGCGTCAGGGCCTGGTAGCTGGCGCCGGCCAACTGGCCCGCCCCGGTGAGCAGCCCCGCCCAGACGAGGGCGACGGGGATGCTCACCCAGGCAAACCGGGCGTATGACGCTCCCGACATCCCGACCAACAAAGGGACCAGGGTCCGGGCACCTACGACGAACTGTGCCACAGCGACCGCGCTGCGCCCCCGTGATTCGAGGATTCGTTGGGCTGAGTCCCAGGTCAGCTGCGGGATCCTCTGACCCAGACGCGAAGTCCTCAGCGCCGGCCCTCCTGCTCGACCGGTCCGCCAGCCGATCGAGGGGCCGGCGGCTGCGGCGATGACTGCGACCGCATGGCCGGCCGACGCCGGGACCACGCCCAGCCCGACCATCACCCCCATGGCGATCACCGCAGTGGTGCCGGGCAGGACCACGCCGAGGACGAACCCGGACTCGACCAGGATCGACCCACCGATGACGAGGACCACCAGCCAGGGTGGGAGTCCACTCAGCCAGTCGATCACGAGACTTCTCCTCGGTTGGAACAGCTGCCGAGCGGGCTGATCGCTGTCGGGTCGGACACCACGCGGGGACTGGTCGGGTTGCGGGGAATGCCTGCCGGGCGATCCACGGTGACCTGGTACTGCGGCCGTGTTCGGGTGGACGACCGCGACCTCAAGTGCAGTGCATGGCCCATTCTCATCCGGGCTGGCCAGTGAGTTCGCTCGTCCTGGCCGATCGATCCGCCGGGCCGTGACCGGACGGTGGGCCGATCATCTACGTGGTGCGCGGACGCTGCGGTCAGCGTGCCACGGGATCGGCGGTGTCCAGCAGGCCCAGCTCGACCCTTGACGGGGATCCCTCCCAATCGCCCTCCGAGAGGCAGGCGAAGGCGCCGCACCGGACTGCGGTCTCCAACCTGGTCCCCGGATCGGCACCGTCCATCCAGTCGGCGAGGTAGCCGGCGACGAAGGCGTCCCCAGCGCCCACGGTGTCGACTGCCTCGACTTGCACTGCCGGGACGTCGTGGCGTTGTCCGTCGATGACCGCCACGCACCCACGGTCCCCCAGCTTGAGCACGGTATCCCCGCCGAGGTCCCGCAGGGCACCGAGCAGCGCGTCAGGATCATCGCCAGTGACCAGCAACCGGGCCTCATCCTCCCCGGCGAACACCACGTCCGCCCGCGCGGCGATGTCCCGGTAGACCCGCCCCGCGTCACGGTCCCCCCACACCCCGACCCGGTGGTTGACGTCAAAAGACACGAGGGTGCCGTTGGCACGGGCCAGGTCCACGGCCACTAACACCGCATCGTGCGCGGTGGACGAGAGCCCGGGTGTGATGCCCGTGACGTGCAGGACATCGGCGGCGGCGATCAGCTCCGGTGCCAGGTCGACTGGACTCAGCGCGCTGCCTGCCATCCCTGCGCGGTAGTAGGTGATGCGGGCAGAGGCCGGGGTTCGTCGCTCCTTCAGCATGAAGGCCGTCGGCAGGGTCGCGAGCCTACGAGCTCGGACTTCGACCCCCTCGGCTCGCAACTCGCGCTCGACCCGGCGTCCGGCGGGATCATCACCGACACACCCCACCCAGGTGGCGCTGCCCCCGAGGCGAACGACCCCGACGGCGACGTTGCTCTCAGCTCCCCCGATCGCCAGACGCAGACCGGTCGCATGAGCCAGCGCGGTGCCCCGGTCGGCGACTCCCAGGGCCAAGGTCTCCCCCAGGGTCAGCAATCCGGTCACCGCTCCAGGACCCAGCTTCCGCTCACCGCGAGCACGGACGGGAGCGCGAGATAGGCCGCGGCCTGATCCTCACGGACACCTCCGCTGGGCACCAGCCGCAGATGGGGGAACGGCCCCGCCCACGCGGCAGCGGTATCCACGCCGCCCAATGACGCCGCGGGGAAGAACTTGACTGCGGTCAGCCCGACCTGCAGCGCGGCCATGGCCTCACCCGGGGTCGCCACCCCCGGGAGGACGGGGACTCCGAGCTCCTGGCAGCGCTCCACGACATCGAGCCGCCAGCCAGGGGTGACGATGAATCCCGCTCCTGCGTCCACCGCAGCATCGACCTGGGCTGTGGTCAGCACCGTGCCTGCGCCGACGAGCACCCGGTGGTCACCCACCGCAGCAGCGATGGCCTCGAGCCCGGCCGGGGTCCGGAGGGCGATCTCCAGGGTCCCGAGACCAGCCGACCGGGCCCTGTCCACCCAGGCGGGAGCCTCGCCCGGTTCAGCGACCGTCACCAACGGCAGACGGCGGTCCGTGGCCAGCCGCTGCAGGAACCCCGTCATCGGCCCAGCCACCCACCGTCGACGGGCAGGACGACGCCGTGCACATAGTCAGCAGCAGAGCTGGCCAGGAAGACCGTGGCGCCGCCAAGGTCGTCGGGCCGGCCCCAGCGTCCGGCGGGGATGCGCTCGAGGATGGTGCGGGACCGGGTCGGGTCGTCCTGGAGCGCCTGGGTGTTGTCCGTCGCGATGTAGCCCGGCGCGATGGCGTTGACGTTGACCCCGCGGAGCGACCACTCGTTGGCGAGGGCGCGCGTCAGGCCGCCGACGGCGGACTTGGCCGCGGTGTAACCGGGCACGGTGACACCCCCTTGGAAGGTGAGCAGGGAGGCCGTGAAGATGACCTTGCCGTGACCTCGGTCGAGCATCGGTCCAGCAACGAGTTGGGTGAGAACGAACTGCGCCGAGAGGTTCACCTCCAGGACGTGGTCCCAGTCGGTCAGGGAGTGCTCGGCCGCCGGGGCGCGACGGATGGTCCCGGCGTTGTTCACCAGGATGTCGATGGCGCGCGGCCCACCCGACAGTTCCTCGCCCAGCGAAACGACGGCCGAACGGTCGGCGAAGTCGCACCGGCGGGCCGTGAAGCTGCGCCCGAGGGACTCGACCTCGGCGGCGACGTCGCTGCCGTCCTCCAGGTTGGCGCTCACTCCGATGACGTCGGCTCCGGCCGAAGCCAGCGCCACTGCCATGGCCCGACCGATGCCTCGGCGAGCGCCTGTGACGACAGCCAGCTGCCCTGTGAGGTCAAAAGGTCCGCTCATGCCTGGACCGGTCCACACTGGACGAGCATCTTCATGGCGGCGCCGCCGGCAAGACGGCCGAATGCCTCAGCGGTGCGCTCGAGCGGTTCGATCCCGCTGATGATGTCCTCGGCCGGCACGACTCCTGCGGCCAGCAGCTCCACAGCGCGCTCGAAGTCCGTCCGCTGGTACACGCGAGCACCCAGGATGCGCAGCTCGCGCCAGAACACCTGCTTGAGGTCCACCGGAGCCGGCGTCGGGTGGATGGCGACGATGACGACTGTGCCCCGCACCTTGGCGTTCGCGGTCGCGGTTGCCACGGCGCGGGCAGCTCCAGACACCTCGAAGACGACATCGGCACCGGAGAGGCGAGTCCATTCGCGGACTCGCGCCTCGACGTCCTCGCTGATCGGGTCGATGGTGACCAAGCCGAGCCCGGCGAGGGTGCCGCGCCGCCCGGCATCGGGCTCGCTGACCAAGACGTCGGCACCTTCGTGCCCGGCGACGAGGGCGATCAGCGCGCCGATGGGGCCACCACCGAGCACCAGCACCTTGTCACCGGCGCGCACGTCACCGCGACGGACATCGTGCACCGCCACTGCCACCGGTTCCACGAGCGCCCCGTGGCTCAACGGCAGCCCCGGCGGGAGCGCCACCAGGACGGCGGCTGGGACCGTCCACTGCTCCTGCAGCGCGCCGGGGGAGTCCAGCCCGACGAAGTCCAAGTGCTGGCAGATGTGCTGGTGCCCCTGGAGGCAGGCGGGGCAGTCGCCGTCCCAGATCAACGGCATGACGGTGACACGGTCTCCCACCTTCCAGTCGTCGACGCCGAGCCCCACCTCGGCGATGACCGCGGATGCCTCGTGGCCGATCACTGCGTCGGCACCGACGCGGGCGTCCATGGCGCCGTGCAGCACGTGCAGGTCGGTTCCGCAGATCCCGACGTAGGCGACGTCGAGCTGGACCTGTCCCGCAGCAGGCGGGACGGGGCAGCTCTCCGCGACCTCGATGCGCCCATCGCCTCTGTAGTGGGCGGACTTCATGGCTCCTCCTTCGCTCCAGGTGTGTTCTGGGTCGCAACATACATGGGATCTGTGAGCGCTACAGCCGGCAACTGATTCCAGAAAGTAGGTGCCAAGCGGCAGCTAGACATCCTACGTATATGCCTCTACGGTTCCCCGTGCCGCTGGAGCGTGTGGCTGTGGTCACACGCTCCGGCATGGCCAGGTGCTGTCGCAGGAGGGACGCGCGGTGCCTGTCCCGGACACATCCCACGAAGCAGAGGTCCACCATGCACAAGCGCCACTGGAGTCGCGCCGTCCTCCTCACCACCGCAGTCACGTCGGTGGCCGCACTCACCGGTTGCGGGGGTGACTCGACCGAGGACAACGCCTCCGGGGCCGACAAGCCCCTCATCTGCGTCGACTTCCCTCGGTCAGACACCGACTTCTGGAACGCGTTCATCAACTACGTGCCCACCTACGCCGAGGAGATGGGCCTCAACATCCAGACCACCAACTCCGACAACGACGTCCAGCGTCTGGTGGAGAACGTGGACACCTGCGTCGCCCAGGGCGCCCAAGCGATCATCATGGCCCCGCAGGACACGGCGGCCATCGCCCCGACCCTGGACAGGTTGGCCCAGGAGGACATCCCGGTCATCACCTTGGACACCCGCCCGGACGCCGGCGAGGTCTACATGGTGGTCCGGGCCGACAACGTCGCCCTGGGAGAGCAGGCTTGCGAGTACCTCGGCGAGCAGCTCGGCGGCCAGGGCTCGGTCGTCGAGCTGCAGGGGGGTCAGGACTCGGTCAACGGCCGAGACCGCGCCGAGGGCTTCGAGAACTGCATGGCCGAGGAATACCCGGACATCAAGGTCCTTCCCCAGCCCTCCGAGTGGGACGGGGACAAGGCCGCCTCGCAGCTGCAGACAGCTCTTGCAGCCAACAGCGACATCCGCGGCGTCTACATGGCATCCAGCTTCGCCCTGGCCGGCACACAGCAGGTCCTGGACCGGGCCGGTCTCGCCGTGCCGGCCAGCGACCCGAACCACGTCTTCATCGTCTCCAACGACGGCATCCCCCAGGAGTTCGCCGACATCCGCTCCGGCACGTTGGATGCGACCGTGTCCCAGCCCGCGGACCTCTACGCCCGCTACGGGCTGCAGTACGCCGCTGACGCGATCGCAGGCGAGACGTTCGAACCCGCCGAGACCGACCACGACAGCACGATCGTCGAGGTCAGGGACGGAATCCTGGAGGACCAGCTGCCCTCGGTCCTGGTGACGTCGGAGAACGTGGACGACGAAGGCCTGTGGGGCAACAACCTCTGACCTTCTCCCCGCCGGTGCGTGGCGGCTGTACGCCGCAGCGCCACGCACCGGCACCCGCACCCGCACCCGCACCCGCACCCAGACAGCACCCGAACGAGACGAGGACGACGGTGACCTCCGTGAACGACACCGCACACCCGGACGCCGACATCGCGGTCCAGGCCAGCGGTGTGACCAAGCGATATGGACCGACCACGGCTCTGGACGACGTCGGGATCACCGTTCGCGTCGGTGAGGCCCATGCACTCGTCGGCCGCAACGGCGCAGGGAAGTCGACGCTGGTGTCCGTCCTCACGGGCCTCCAGACCCCGGACACCGGGTCTGTCCGCTTCGGCGGACAGCCGGCCCCACCGGTGGCCGACCGCGGGGCGTGGCAGTCCCGGGTCGCCTGCGTCTACCAGCACTCCGCGATCATCCCGACCCTGTCCGTGGCCGAGAACCTCCTGCTGAACCGGCAGCCCTCGGTCAACGGCGTCATCCGCTGGCGAGAGGTACGGCAACGCGCACAGGCCCTGCTCGACGACTGGTCGATCGACGTCGCGCCGGACGCCATCGCCGGGGATCTCGGCGTGGAGTCCCGGCAGATGCTGGAGATCGCGCGGGCTCTGTCCCACGGAGCGCGTTTCATCATCCTCGACGAGCCCACGGCCCAGCTCGACGGCAAGGGCATCGAGCGGCTCTTCGTCCGGCTGCGCGGCCTCGCAGCCCAGGGCATCGGGATGCTGTTCATCAGCCATCACCTGGAAGAGGTCTTCGAACTCTGCGAGACGGTCACCGTCTACCGCGATGCCCGGCACATCACGACTGCACCAGTGCGCGACATGTCGCAGGACGACCTGGTCGCGGCGATGACCGGGGACGTCGCCCTCGGCGCGACCATCATCCCTTCCGCCGAACCCGATCGCGCCAGGACACCGGCACTTTCCGTCCGGGGCCTCACCGCCCTGCCGGACTACGAGGATGTGTCCTTCGACGTGGCGCCAGCCGAGGTCGTCGGGATCACCGGCAGCGCCAGCAGCGGTCGACTGCCGTTGACCGACAGCATCGTCGGCCTCCGAGCTCCGGACACCGGGACGGTCCAGGTGTCCGGGCGTGCGGTCCGTACCGGCAGCGTGCCCGCTGCCATGGCCGCGGGCATCGGCTTCGTGCCCAGCGACAGGCACTCCCAGGGCTACGTCCCCCTGCTCGGCGTCGGCGAGAACATGACGCTGGGCATCTCACACCGGTTGGGGCGGTTCGGCTTCGTCAGTCCCCGGCGGGCTGACTCGCGGGCCCGGGAGTTGATGGCCGGCTTGTCGGTTGTGGCCTCGGGCCCGGAACAGGAGGTCGGCAGCCTGTCCGGGGGGAACCAGCAGAAGGTCGTGATGGGCCGGGCATTGGCCGACGACCCGTCAGTGCTGGTCCTGATGCACCCCACCCGAGGCGTGGACGTGCGCAGCAAGCAAGCCCTCCTCGAGGTCGTGGAAGAGGTCCGCAGCGATGGCACCGGCGTGCTGATCGTCTCGGACGAACTCGACGACCTCCGTCCTTGCGACCGCGTCCTCGTGATGAGGCACGGGGTCGTAGCAGCTGAGTTCACCCGCGGATGGAGCGACCACGCGGTCGTCGCCGCTGTCGAAGGAGTCGAGATCCATGCCTGAGTCCGCCACCACCTCGCTGTCGCCCGCGAAGGCCGAGACTGCCAAGCCGGCTCCCCAACGCCCGGTCCGGTCGTTGAAGCTCGCCCGGTTGCGGGACGTGGCGCTGATCCCGGCGATCGTGCTGGTCCTCGTCGTCGGGGCCTTCGTCGACCCGGTCTTCCTGACCAGCCGCAACCTGATCAACGTCCTGGAGGCCATGTCGGCCATCTCCCTGGTCGTGCTCGGGCAGACCATGGTGCTCATCGCCGGCAAGATGGACCTGTCCCTGGAGTCGACCGTCGGTCTCGCCCCTGGGCTCGCCGCGTGGCTGATCCTGCCGACCGGCCTCACACACGGTCTGGGCCTGGAGCTCCCCGGCTGGCTGGGACTCCCCATCACGCTGGCCACGGGGCTGTTGATCGGCTTGCTCAACGGCTTGCTGATCGTGAAGTTCCGGCTCAACGGCTTCATCGTCACGCTGGGCATGCTCATCACGCTGCGCGGCCTGCTCAACGGCATCTCCGGCGGGCAGACGTTCTTCCAGTTGCCGGAGTCCATGCTCTTCCTCGGAGGTGAGCAGGTCTTCGGGGTGCCCCTGTCGGTCCTGCTGTGCTTCGGCCTCTTCGCGGTCGGCATCGCAGTACTGCGCTACCACCGCTGGGGCCGATCGCTCTACGCCATCGGGGGCAACACGAATGCCGCACGGGCCGGCGGCATCCGCACCGACCGCGTCATGTGGACGGTCCTGGTGGTGGCCAGTGTGCTGGCTGCCCTGGCTGGAATCCTGCTCGCCGGCCGCTTGGGTTCGGTGGCCGCAGCCTCGGGTGATGGGTGGATCTTCACCGTCTTCGCCGCCGCCGTGATCGGTGGCGTCAGTCTGGACGGGGGGAAGGGCAGTGTCTTCGGTGCACTCACCGGGATCCTGCTGCTGTACCTGGTGCAGAACGTGCTCACCCTCGCAGGCGTCGAGGCGACCTGGATCAACTTCCTCAACGGAGCGATCATCCTGGGTGCACTCATGGTCAGCCGGATCGCATCGGGCAAGGCCCAGGACTGACATGCCGAGTCGAGCTGAGCCGGTGGACGTGATCGATTCCCACGTCCATCTGTGGGATCCCGCGGTACCCGACCACCCCTGGTTGGCTGACGCTGGTGAGTTGAACCGGCCCTTCGGGCCGGCCGACCTCCAGGCTGACGCCACGGGCGCCAGGCTCCGCACGACCGGCATCGTCGTCGTCGAGGCCGACGTGCAGGACGGGCTCTGCCGGGAGGAGGTGTCGTGGGTGGCCGCCCAAGACACCGTCGCCCCCGGGGCACCCCCGGTGCTCGGGATGGTCGCCCATGCTCCGTTGGAGCAGGGCCAGAGCGTCGCCCCGCTGCTGGCCGAGTACGCCGCCAGCCCACTCGTGGTCGGCGTCCGGCGTCTCCTCCAGGACGAGGCGCCGGGCTTCATCAGCAGCTCCGAGCACGTGAGTGGCGCCCGGCACGCCGGGGCAGCCGGGCTGACGGTCGACCTCTGCATCCGTGAGCACCAACTCGCCGAGGCCACCGCCCTGGTGGCTGGCTGTCCGGGGACGCTGTTCGTGCTGGACCACCTGGGCAAGCCCGCGGTCTGCCCCGGGGGCCTTGAGGGATGGCGCGACGGGCTGGCCCGGTTGGCCGAGTTGCCCAACACCGCCTGCAAGCTGTCCGGACTGGCCACCCAGGCCGACCGCTCCGCCAGGACCCCGGGAATCCTCGCCCCCTACCTCGAGCACGCGCTCAGCGTGTTCGGGCCCGATCGCTGCCTCTTCGGCAGCGATTGGCCGGTGTCGCGCACAGCTGTGCCGTACCCGGACTGGGTCGACCTGGTCTGGTCGGTGGTGTCCCGCCGCCCGGTAGCCATGCAGGCGCTGGTGTTCGCCGGAACAGCTCGCCGCGTCTACGGGCTGCCCTTGGCCGGTGCTGCGTGCTGACCACCCGACTGCAACACCCCGACGTCTTGGCTGCCCTAGCCGGGGCGGGGCACGGGTCACTGGTGCTCATAGCCGACGCCAACTTCCCGACGCGCACCACGGTGCCGGCAGGGGTGCCGCGGGTGCACCTCAACCTCGTACCAGGCCTCATCGACGGCCCCAGTGCGGTTCAAGCCGTGCTGTCGGCCGTGGTCGTCGAGGAAGCAGTGGTGATGGCGCCGAACACCACCGGCCCCTACGCCTTGCACGGCGGACCACCGGTGTGGGACCGGTACCGCGCCGCCCTGAGCGCAGCGGGCTGCACCACCGAGCTGGCGCAGCTGGAACGGTTCGCCTTCTACGAGGCCGCTGGCCACCGCGATCTGGCACTGGCCATCGTGACAGGCGAGACGTCCTGGTACGCCAACGTGCTCCTGCGCCTGGGTGCGTTGGCACCTGCGCTCGATGAAAGAAGGGACGGGACCGATGTCACTGACCGATGACGCCATCCTGCGCATCAAGGACATGATCGTCACCGGCGCCGTGAAGCCGGGCGGCAAGCTGCCCCGAGAGGCCGATCTGGCCGAGACACTCGGAGTCTCACGCAACTCCTTGCGCGAAGCCGTGCGGGCACTGTCCTTGATCAACGTTCTCGACGTCCGACAGGGCGACGGCACCTACGTCACCAGCCTCAACCCCGGCCAGCTGTTCGAGTCGATGAACTTCGTCGTGGAGTTCCACCAGGACGACAGTGTCCTGGAGTTCCTCCGGGTGCGTCGCATGTTGGAGCCAGAGGCCACGGCCCTGGCGTGCAGTCGCATGGCCCCCGCCGAGCTGGACGCCCTGCAGCGGCTCGTCGACGATGCACACCCTGACACCCCGGTCGAGGAGCAGTTGGCCCTGGACGTGCAGTTCCACCGGGTCATCGGACTGGCGTCGGGCAACGCAGTGCTGGCCTCCCTCTTGGACGGGCTCGCCGCCCCGACCAACCGGGCACGGATCTGGCGCGGCAAGACCCAGACGGACGCTTTCGGCCAGACCCGTCACGAGCACCAGGCGATCGTCGACGCACTGCGCACCGGCGACCCGGCACTGGCTCGGGCCGCGATGCTGCTGCACGTCGCCGGGGTCGAGTTGTGGCTGGCTGACACCACGTCCCGCGGGCAGGGCCCACCCGCTACCTGACGTCCACCCACACGCGCTGCCTCCCCAGACCCAGAGCGGACCGTCCTCCGACGTCCGCCGATGAAAGGCGTCCCACCATGCCCGTTTTCACCTCACTCACCACCACCGACGTCCGATTCCCCACCTCTCGCGACCTTGACGGTTCCGACGCGATGAACCCCGAGCCGGACTACTCGGCGGCCTACCTGGTCCTGGACACCGACGCCGAAGACGGGTTGGAAGGCCACGGCTTCGCCTTCACCACGGGGCGGGGCAACGACATCCAGACCATCGCGATCCAGGCCTTGCGGCCCTGGATCGTGGGCCGCGACGTCGATGCGGTGCTAGCCGACCTCGGCGCGTTCGGCCGCGAGTTGACCACCGACTCCCAGTTGCGCTGGCTCGGCCCGGAGAAGGGGGTCATCCACATGGCGTGCGGCGCGCTCCTCAACGCCCTCTGGGACCTGCGGGCAAAGCGGGAGGGCAAACCCTTGTGGCGGCTGTTGTCCGAGCTCACCCCAGAGCAGATCTGCGACGTCATCGACTTCACCTACCTCAGCGACGCGCTCACCCGCGACGAGGCGCTGGAGATCCTCCGCAGGTCCGAGCCCGGCCGCGCCGCGCGCACCGAGCAGCTGCTCGCCGAGGGCTACCCCGCCTACACCACCACCCCCGGCTGGTTGGGCTACAGCGACGAGAAGCTCGTGCGGTTGAGCAAGGAGGCCGTCGCCGACGGGTTCGGGCTGATCAAGCTGAAGGTGGGCGCCTCACTGGAGGACGACGTCCGACGCCTCGGGCTCGCCCGTGCGGCCGTGGGCGCCGACGTCCGCATCGCGGTGGACGCCAACCAGCGCTGGGACGTCGGCGTCGCGATCGAGTGGATGGCGGCACTGGCCGAGGGCGACCCCTACTGGATCGAGGAGCCCACGAATCCCGACGACGTGCTGGGGCACGCGGCCGTCCGCGCAGCCATCGGCCGGGTGAAGGTGGCCACCGGCGAGCACTGCCAGAACCGGGTCGTCTTCAAGCAGCTGATGCAGGCCAGGGCCATCGACGTCGTGCAGATCGACGCGTGCCGAGTCGGAGGAGTGAACGAGAACCTCGCGATCATCCTGCTGGCGGCGAAGTTCGGCCTGCCGGTCTGCCCGCACGCCGGCGGGGTCGGGCTCTGCGAGATCGTGCGCCACCTGTCGATGTTCGACTTCGTCGCCGTCAGCGCAACGACCGAGGACCGGGTCATCGAGTTCGTCGACCACCTCCACGAGCACTTCCTCGACCCCGCCGTGGTCCGCAACGGGCGATACACCACCCCGACCATGCCCGGTGCGAGCACGGAGATGTACCCGGAGACCCTGGCGGCCTACGTCTACCCAGCCGGCCCGGTGTGGCAGGAGTCGGTGACGGTGGCCTCGGCGTGACGACCACCTTGGACGCCTTCGTGCTGGGTACCGCGCAACTCGGTGGACTCACTCGCGTCGTGGACGACGGCACCGCGCAGAAGACGCTGGAGACCGCCTGGGAGCTCGGTGTCCGCCACTTCGACACAGCCCCGCACTATGGGGCCGGGCTCTCCGAGCGCCGCGTCGGGGCCTTCCTGCGGCAGTTCCCCCGAGAGAGCTTCACGTTGTCGACCAAGGTCGGGCGGCTGTTGGTGGACACCGACGAGAACACCGATGGGGCCGAGGGCTTCTTCGGCGGCGACCGAAGACGACGGGTGCTCGACTACTCCGGCGACGGGGTGCTGCGCTCGCTGGAGGAGAGCTTGGCCCGACTGGGCCTGGGCCGGGTGGACACCGTCTACGTGCACGACCCCGACGACCACATCGACCAGGTGGTGGCCGAGGCGGTGCCTGCGCTGGTGGAGCTCCGCGAGCGCGGGGTGGTCCAGCACGTCGGGGCCGGCATGAACCACAGCGAACCGCTCGTCCGACTCGTCGCCGAGACGGCCGTCGACCAGATCATGGTCGCCGGCCGTGTCACGCTCCTGGACCGCTCGGCTGAGCTGCAGCTGCTGCCGCTGTGCGCCGAGCGCAGCGTGAGCGTCGTGGCCGCTGGGGTGTTCAACAGCGGGCTGCTGGCCGACCCGCGGCCCGGTGCTCATTTCGACTACGCACCGGCCACGGCGCAGCAGCTGGCACAGGCAGAGCACGTCCGGGCCACCTGCACGCGGCTGAGCGCGCCACTTCTGGCCGCTGCCATCCAGTACCCCTTCAGGCACCCGCAGGTGGGCGCGGTCGCGGTCGGCTGCCGCACCGCCACGCACGTGAGGGACAACGTCGCGTCGTTCTCGGCGCAGCTGCCCCTCGGATGGGCCGACCACCTGTGACCACCTCCCTCACCGGGCCGGAGGTGGATTGATCACGAGATCCACCACCTCCGCCCCAGCGCGGTGAGGACAGGCCGGTCCCTCCGCCTCGCGGGGGCCGGACCGCTGAGCCGGGCCGACCGGATCCGCGGGCACCCGGGGGTGGCCGCCTGACCACGCCGCCCGGCGGGAGCTGGAGCCGCCCCCAGCAAGCAACTGTGCTGAAGACCATTCGGTGAGACCCGCCGATGAGCAGACGGGAGCCGACAGAGCAAGACGAGCTCGTGCACTGATGTCGTTCGACCACGGATGGTCTCAGGACGTGGACCACACGTCCCTGCAGACCGTCCCAACATCTCAACGAGGAGATCTCCTTGACCACGTGGGAATTCAACCGTCGCAAGTTCATGCTCGCTGCCGGGGGCGGCGCTCTCGCCGTTGCGGCAGCATCCAGCCCCTTCGGCCCAGGACTCGCAACCGCACGCGCGGCTGATGGCGGCGCTTTGGCGGCGTTGGCCGAACTGCGGTTCGGCATGTTCAACCACTTCAACTTGGGCACGTTCACCGATGAGGAGTGGGCGGCTCCCAACCAGAGCGCAGCAACCTTCGCACCGCCGGCGGTGGACTGCGAGCAGTGGGCCGACGCAGCCAAGGCCGCGAACATGACGTTCGGCGTGCTGACCACCAAGCACCACGACGGCTTCTCGCTGTGGCCCAGTGCACACGGCACCCAGAACGTCGCCAACAGCGGCTACCGCAGGGACGTCGTGCGGCAGTACGTGGATGCCTTCCGCGCACGAGGGCTCCGCGTCGGGTTCTACTTCTCCATCTGGGACCGGACCTTCCCCGTCCAGGGTCACGGAGGGCTCCACGTCAATGACAAGAGCCAGTCCGTCGACCCCACGGACATGACCTACGTGCTCGGGCAGATCCGCGAGCTGCTGACCGACTACGGCACCATCGACATGTTCATCACAGACGGCTGGGCATGGCAGATGGGCCAGCAGTCACTCCCCCTCCAGCAGGTCCGTGAGCTGGTGAAGTCGCTGCAGCCGAACATCGTGATGGTCGACCACGGCGGGCTGAGCCAGCCGTTCCTCGGGGATGCCATCTACTACGAGGAGCCTCTCGGGGTCACCTCACCGCCAGGCAACACCTACGCCAGCCTGCAGGGACAGACCATCAGCAACGGCTGGTTCTGGCACCCCGCTACGCCTCAGGAGAGCCTGATGTCCCGTGCGGACATCCTGGATCACCTCGCCGATCTAGAACCCAAGTGGACGACGTTCCTCCTCAACTGCCCGCCCAACCGCAGCGGCCGGCTGGACACCAACATCGTGAACAGGCTCGCCGAGGTGGGCAGCACGTGGGCACCGAACACTGGTCGACCTGCCCTGCCTGCCCAGCCCCTGTCCGTGCAGTGGCCCATCACCCCGGTGGCCAGCTACGCCACCGGTTCCCGCGGCGGGGAGCCGGCCCGGAACACCATCGACGGGTACAGCGACAGCGGACGCGAGACGTGCTGGTCGACGTGGAGCTCGACCAACGGGACTGGCGCGCTGGCTCTCCCCCAGTCGGTCACCGTGGACCTCGGCGGGACCTGGGGCGGCGTCTCAATGCTCGAGTACCTCCCGAAGCAGTTCGGGCGGGACGCCACGAACACCAACGGGGACATCACCGGGTACACCATCTCCACCAGCACGGACGGCTCGACCTTCACCACTGCCGCTTCGGGCAACTGGGACGCTGGCCCGACCACCAAGTCCGCCCAGTGGGCGCCACGCACGGCGGCCTTTCTCCGGCTGACCGTCACCGCGGCTACCGGCCGCTACGCCAACGTCAACGGCCTCAAGATCGGCGGTGGCGTACAGCCGTCGCGACAGGGGTACGCCGTGGACACCAGCAAGGTGTACCGCCTCGTCAACCGCAACAGCGGCAAGGTCTTGGACGTCTACTACTTCGGTACCGCCAACGGCACCCGCGTGCAGCAGTACCCCTGGACCGGAGCCGCCTGCCAGAGGTTCATCCTCGCGCCCACCGGGGACGGGTACTTCACCATCAAGGACCAGAACAGCGGCAAGCTCGTCGAGATCGGCGGCCCGTCTCGTGACGACGGCGCCAGGGCCAACATCTGGTCCGCGGCCAACGTCTACCAGCAGCATTGGGCGGTCACGCCGATCGCCGGGGGGTACGTGGTCCTCACCAACCGCTTCAGCGGCAAGGTGTTGGAGGTGGCAGGAGCGTCGATGAGCGACGAAGCCGTCGCAGCACAGATCGAGCACACCGGAGCACCTGAACAGCAGTGGCAGCTGGTCTCCGTCTGACCGCCTGATGCAGGGCGGCCGGCCGCTTCGACCCGAGGTCGGCCGCTCTGCCATCACGGTCGCCCACGAGGACGTCGGCAGTCCCCATGGCGTTGTCGCCCGGAGACCCAGTGGTCGGTTCAGTGCTCGACCCGTGCGGGTGATGGCGGAGCCCCCTTGCGGTGGCCCTGCCCCCGGTCTTCGACCATCTCACCAACCGCATCGCGAGCGGCGCCCGATCTCGGGACCACAGTTCCCAGGACAGCTCGGCCCCCAGCACCAGACTGGACAGGACAGCCCGATGAACGACGCTGACGGCCTCGTGCCGGTCCAGCTCACCTGGGACGCCGAGATCGACGAAGGCTGGATCACGCTCAGCAACAGCGGTGGTGCTGCGGTCACTCAGCGGCGCATCGTGGCCAACCCGGTGACCGGTCGGAGCGAGGTGTCCCTCGACTTTGATGCCGCTGGCCGTCTCGTGCGGATCGGGTTCCTCGGGAGCGAGCTCGTGAGTGCGGGCCCCAGCCAGGCGGCCACGTCTTGACACCGGGTTCGGCCGGTGTTGCACGGGCTGGGCCACTCTTGCTGCGCGGTACGACTTGCTGATCTGCTGAAGCCCGATTTCCCCTTCGGATACTTTCTCGATTCAGCTGTAACTGTGTGAGCGCTCACCGATGTTGCCTCTGGCGGCTCGAGCTGCCGGCGCAGTCGTGGTACCTCGTCGAACCAACGGCGAGTCAGCCGAGGAGTCCCCCGTGTTCGCAGTACGCACCCGCACCCGCACCCAGCCCCCACACGCCAGTACGGCCGGTGAGGCAGGTGCCGACGTCGACGCCGTGACCGCAGTCGTCGCCGCTCTGTCCACCCCGGCCTCGACGGGAGAGGCTGTGCAGGCTGCGCTGGACGTGGTGCGCAAGGCCTTCGGGTGGGCCTACGGGTCGCACTGGGTCCTCGATCCGGCCGATGGGCTGTTGCACTTCTCCTCGGAGTCGGGGTC
>NZ_CEEDOS010000039.1:0-42643 GCF_979256525.1 Klenkia sp. AC732
CCCGCCGTCCCCGGACCCGCCGCCGTCCCCGCCCCGGCCGAGCCGGAGCGCTGGGAGGAGACCACCAGCTGGGACGCCGTCCGCGAGCCGGCACCGGAGCCGACGCCGGCCCCGGCCGCCTCGCTGTGGGAGGCGCCGCCGGCCGCGGACCGGCCCCGGCACCACCGGCGGGCCCCCGAGGAGGAGGTCGTCGTGGTCCCGGCCGAACCCGAGCACGAGCCGGACGTCTACGAGACCGCAGGCCACCAGCGGCTCACCGAGATCCTCGCCGAGTCCGGCTCGACCGCCGGCGGGTCCCGCCGGCGCCGTCGCTACCGCGAGGACGACGACAGCACCGACGACGACGTCCTCGCCCGGGTGCTCGACGGCCGCTGAGCTGCCTCAGATGGGGCCCTGGGAGAGCGCGCCGCCGTCCAGCACCAGGGTCTGGCCGGTGACCCAGCCGGCGGCGTCGGAGAGCAGGTAGGCCCCGGCCTCGCCGATGTCCTCGGGGACGCCGAGCCGGCCGATCGGGTACTGCCGGGACACCTCGTCCTCGCGGCCGTCGAACAGGGCCTCGGCGAACCGGGTCTTCACCACGGCCGGGGCGACGGCGTTCACCCGGATCCGCTGCGGGCCCAGCTCCACGGCCAGCTGGGTGGTCAGGTTGACCAGCGCGGCCTTGCTGACCCCGTAGGCGGCGATGCCCTGGCTGGACTTCAGCCCGGCCACCGAGGCCACGATGAGCACCGAGCCGCCGTGCTCGCCCAGCCACGCCCGGTGGGCCTCCTGCACCAGCCCCAGGGTGCCGACGACGTTGGTGTCCAGGATCTTCCGGAAGGCGTCCAGCGGGGCGTCCATGAGCGGGCCGTAGACCGGGTTGATGCCGACGTTGCCGACCAGGTGGTCCAGGCTGCCGAACGTCGAGACGGCGGTCGCGACGGCCTCGGCGCGGTGCTCGGGGTCTCCGGCGTTCCCGGCGACGGCGACCGCCACCTCCGGCCCGCCCAGGGACTCGACGGCCTCGGCGAGGGCGTCGGCCTTGCGGGCGGTCAGCACGACGCGTGCACCCCGCTCGACCAGGGACCGGGCGATCGCCAGTCCGATGCCGCGGCTGCCGCCCGTGACCAGGGCCGTGCGTCCGGTGAAGTCAGTGGCGCTCACAGTGCTCCTCGGGTGGGGGGCCGGCAGCGTCGCCGACCTGCGTCTGGACCCTAGCCAGCTCCCCGGGTGAGTCAGCACACAGCCCGCAGGCGTTGCCGAGGCCGTCCACGGGTAACACACTCGCCGACGACACGACACCTGCGTGACACACCCTGGTCGCAGCAGGTGCCCGGTCGCCGCACCACAGCACCGTCCAGCACCGCACCCAGCACCACCCCGCGGACCCTCGACGACGAGGGACCGCACGCCGATGAGTCCGGTACCCGCGAGGGACTGGAACGAGAGGTGCACGCCATGGCTGCTCGCCGTCCCCGCCGCGCTGCGTCCGCAGCCGGCCTCCCGCCCGTCTCGCAGGCCCCCGCCCGACTCCGCGTGGGCGTCGTCGGTGCCGGTCGGGTCGGCGCCGTGCTGGGCGCCGCGCTCGCCGCTGCCGGCCACGACGTGGTCGCCGCCGCGGGCCTGTCCGCCGCCTCCGCCGAACGGGCCGCCCGCCTCCTGCCCGGCGTCCCCCTGCTGCCCACCGACGAGGTGGTGGCCGCCAGCGACCTGGTCGTCCTGGCCGTGCCCGACGACACCCTGCCCGGCCTGGTGGCCGGCCTCGCCGAGACCGGTGTCTGGCGCCGCGGCCAGCTGGCCTTCCACACCTCCGGCGCGCACGGCCTGGCCGTGCTGGCCCCCGCCGAGCAGGCCGGGGTGCTGAGCCTGGCGCTGCACCCGGCCATGACGTTCTCCGGCGGCGCGGAGGACCTGGACCGGCTCGTGGGCACCCCGTTCGGCGTCACCAGCCGCCCCGAGCACCGGGCGGTCGCCGAGACCCTGGTGCTGGAGGCCGGCGGCGAGCCGTTCTGGGTCGCCGAGGCCGACCGCACGCTCTACCACGCGGCCCTGGTCACCGGGGCCAACCACCTGGTCACCCTGGTCGCCGAGGCCGCCGACCTGCTGCGCACCGCCGGCGTCGAGGACCCCGCCCGGGTGCTGGGCCCGCTGCTGAGCGCCGCGCTGGACAACGGACTGCGCCGCGGGGACGCCGGGCTCACCGGCCCGGTCAGCCGCGGCGACGTCGGCACCGTCGCGGGGCACCTGGCCGCGCTGGCCGACCGGGCGCCCGACGCCGTCGGTGCCTACGTCGCGATGGCCCGCCGCACCACCGAGCGGGCCCGGGCCGCCGGGCGGCTCAAGGCGCACGAGGCCGCCCCGCTCACCGAGCTGCTGGACGCCACCGAGGTGTCCCGGTGACCGGCCGCGGGACCGGTGTCGCCGTCGCCGAGACCGCGGCCGACCTGCGCAAGCTGGTCGCCGACCTGCCCGGTCCGGTCGTCCTGGTGCCGACCATGGGCGCGCTGCACGAGGGTCACCGCACGCTGGTCCGGCACGCCCGCACGCTGGGCGGCAGCGTCGTGGTCTCGGTCTTCGTCAACCCCACCCAGTTCGGGCCCGGCGAGGACTTCGACCGCTACCCCCGCACCTGGGACGCCGACCTCGCCGCCCTGGCCGAGGAGGGCGCCGACGTCGTGTTCCACCCCGGCGTCGGGGACGTGTACCCCGACGGCGCGCTGGGGGTGACCGTGCACCCGGGCCCGCTGGGCGACGTCCTGGAGGGCGCCGTCCGTCCCGGCCACTTCGCCGGCGTGCTCACCGTCGTGGCCACGCTCTTCGGCCTGGTGCGCCCGGACGTCGCGGTGTTCGGCGAGAAGGACTACCAGCAGCTGACGCTCATCCGCGCGATGGCCCGCGAGCTGGCGCTCGGCGTCCAGGTCGTGGGCGCGCCCACCGTCCGTGAGGACGACGGGATGGCGCTGTCCTCCCGCAACCGGTTCCTCACCCCGGACCAGCGCGCCACCGCCGCAGCGCTCTCGGCCGCGCTGCGGGCCGGGGCCGCCGCCGGTCGGGAGGGCCCGGACGCCGTGCTGGCCGCCGCGCACGCCGTCCTGGCGGAGGAGCCCTCCCTGGTGCTGGACTACCTCGAGCTCACCGACCCCGACCTCGGCCCGGCGCCCACGGTCGGCCCGGCCCGACTGCTGGTCGCCGCGCGCGCCGGCAGCACCCGACTGATCGACAACACCCCTCTCGCCCTGGAGGCCGCACGGTGATGCGCACGATGCTCAAGTCCAAGATCCACCGCGCCACGGTGACCCAGGCCGACCTGCACTACGTCGGCTCGGTCACCGTCGACGAGGACCTGATGGACGCCGCCGACCTGCTGGCCGGCGAGCAGGTGGCGATCGTCGACGTCACCAACGGGGCCCGGCTGGAGACCTACGTGATCCCCGGTCGGCGCGGTTCCGGCGTGCTGGGCATCAACGGCGCCGCCGCGCACCTGGTGCACCCCGGTGACCTGGTCATCCTGATCAGCTACGGGCTGATGGACTCCGCGGACGCCAAGGCGTACCTGCCCACCGTCGTGCACGTCGACGCCGACAACCGGGTCGTCGACCTGGGCAGCGACCCCGCCACCCCGCCCCCCGGCGTCGCCGGCAACGACCTCGTCCGCGGGGACGACGTCACCCAGACCCTCCAGCGGTGACGCTGTCCGCGGCAGCTCCCGTCGCCTCCGGTCCGGCCATCCCGACGGGCCTGCCGCTGCGGCTGGCCGCTCCGCAGCCGGGCTGGGAGCTGACCGCGGACGTCTGCGTCGTCGGGTCCGGCGTCGCCGGGCTGTGCGTCGCGCTGCACGCCCGCGCCGCCGGGCTGTCGGTCGCCGTCGTCACCAAGGTCGAGGTGGACGACGGTTCCACCCGGTGGGCGCAGGGTGGGATCGCCGCCGTGCTGGCCGACACCGACTCCCCGGCCGCGCACGCCGCGGACACCGAGACCGCCGGCGTCGGGCTGTGCGAGCCGGCGGCCGTGCAGGCCCTGGTCACCGAGGGCCCGGACCGGCTGCGCCAGCTGATCAGCTGGGGCGCCGCCTTCGACCGGGGCGCCGACGGCCACCTGCTGCTCACCCGCGAGGGCGGGCACCACGCCGACCGGATCGTGCACGCCGGCGGGGACGCGACCGGGGCCGAGGTGCAGCGCGCGCTGCACGCGGCGGTCACCGCCGACCCGGGCATCACCCTCGTCGAGCACGCCATGGTGCTGGACCTGGTCACCGACGGCGCCGGCCGCGCCGCCGGGGTGACCCTGCACGTGCTGGGCGAGGGCACCGCGGACGGCGTGGGCGCCGTCCGGTCCCGCGCGGTGGTGCTGGCCACCGGTGGGATGGGCCAGGTCTACGCCGCGACGACGAACCCCAGCGTCTCCACCGGGGACGGCGTGGCCCTGGGCCTGCGGGCCGGTGCGGTGGCCACCGACCTGGAGTTCGTCCAGTTCCACCCCACCGCGCTCTACCTGGGCCCGGACTCCCGCGGCCAGCAGCCGCTGGTCAGCGAGGCCCTGCGCGGGGAGGGTGCGCTGCTGCGCGACGCCGCGGGGGAGCGGTTCATGGTCGGCGTGCACCCGCTGGCCGAGCTGGCCCCGCGCGACGTGGTCGCCAAGGCGATCACCCGGGTGCAGCTGCGCGACGGCACCGACCACGTGTTCCTCGACGCCCGGCACGTCGCGGGCCTGGCCGAGCGGTTCCCCACGATCGTCGCGCGCTGCCGTGAGGCCGGCATCGACCCGGTCACCGAGCTCGTCCCGGTCACCCCGGCCGCGCATTACGCCTCCGGCGGCCTGGCCACCGACCTCACCGGCCGCACGACGGTCCCGGGCCTCTACGCGTGCGGTGAGGTCGCCTGCACCGGCGTGCACGGGGCGAACCGGCTGGCCTCGAACTCACTGCTGGAGGGCCTGGTGTTCGCCGGCCGCATCGGTGCCGCACTGGCCGCCGAGCTGCCCGTGCCCGAGGCGGTGCCCGAGCAGGTCGCGCACCGGGACGGACTGCTGGACCCGGCCGCCCGCACCCCGCTCACCGCCACCATGTCCGCCCGGGTCGGCGCGCTGCGCAGCGGCGCCGGGCTGACCGCCGCCGCCGGCGAGCTCGCCGCGCTGGCCGGCCTGCTCGGCGAGGCCGAACCCGGCGTCCCCGGGTGGGAGGCCACCGACCTGCTCACCGTCGCCACCGCGCTCACCGCCGCCGCCGGCGCCCGCGAGGAGACCCGCGGCTGCCACTGGCGTGAGGACCACCCCGACGCCGAAGACGCCTGGGCGGTGCACCTGGACGTGCGGCTGACCCGCGACGGCGCCCTGCAGCTGACCCCCCGCCCCGTCGGCACGCCCCCCGAGGTGACCTGGTGACCGTCCCCGCGACCCGACCCGACCCGCGCGACCTCACCGGCACCGGCCTGGACGAGGCCTGGGTCACCGAACTCGTCGAGCGCACGCTGGCCGAGGACCTCACCGGCGGCACGCCCCTGCCGCACGCCCCCGACCAGGCCGTCGCCCACGACGTCACCAGTGCCGCGACCGTGCCGGCCACCCAGCGCGGGACCGCCGACCTGGTCGCCCGCGCCGACGGCGTCGTCGCCGGGCTGCCGGTCGCCGCACGGGTGTTCGGCCGGTTGTCGCCGTCCGCGACGATCGTCGCCGGGGCCGCCGACGGCGACCGGGTGCGCCGCGGCGACGTGCTGCTCACCGTCTCCGGGCACGTGCGCGCCCTGCTGGCCGCCGAGCGGTCCGCGTTGAACATCGCCAGCCGGGCCTCGGGCATCGCCACCGCCACCCGCGCCTGGGTGGACGCCGTGGCCGGCACCGGGGCCGTCGTGCTCGACACCCGCAAGACCACCCCGGGACTGCGCGCGCTGGAGAAGTACGCGGTCCGCTGCGGCGGGGGCTCGAACAAGCGGATGGGCCTCTACGACGTCGCCATGGTCAAGGACAACCACGTCGCCGCCGCGGGCTCCGTGGCCGCCGCCGTGGCCGCCGTCCGGGAGCGGGCACCGCGGGTGACCGTCCAGGTCGAGGCCGACACCGTCGCCCAGGCCGTCGAGGCCGTCGAGGCCGGCGCGGACTTCCTGCTGCTGGACAACATGTCCCCCGACGTCCTGCGCGAGGCCGTCGCCGCCGTCGCCGGGCGCGCCGAGACCGAGGCCACCGGCGGGCTCACCCTCGCCGTGGCCCGCGAGGTCGCCGAGACCGGCGTGGACTACCTGTCCGTCGGCGCGCTCACCCACAGCTCGCCGATCCTGGACCTCGCCCTGGACCTGCGGACGCACTGATGCTGCTCACCGTCGACGTCGGCAACAGCCACACCGTCCTGGCCGTCTTCGACGGCGACACGGTGGCCGGCTGCTGGCGGGTCCGCACCCAGCCGCGGGCCACCGCCGACGAGGTCCAGCTGCTGTGGCGCGGGCTGCTGCGCGACACCGACGTCACCGGCGTCGCCGCCTGCTCCACGGTGCCCCAGCTGCTGCCCACCCTGCGCCAGCTCACCGACCGGCTCGACGTCCCCGTCACCCTCATCGGGCCCGGGGTGCGCACCGGCGTCCCACTGCACGTGGACAACCCCCGCGAGGTCGGCGCCGACCGGGTGGTCACCGCGCTGGCCGCGCACGAGTTCTACGGCCGTCGACCCGACGGCACCGGCCGACCGGTCGTCGTCGTGGACTTCGGCACCTCCACCACCGTGGACGCCGTCGGCCCGACGGGTGCCTTCCTCGGCGGCGCCATCGCCCCCGGCGTCGAGGTCTCCCTGGACGCGCTGGCCTCGCGGGCCGCCCAGCTGCGCTCGGTCGAGCTGACCGTGCCCGCGCAGGCCATCGGCAAGAACACCGTCGCAGCGCTGCAGTCCGGCGTGGTGCTCGGGTTCGCCGGCCTGGTCGACGGGCTCGTCACCCGGATCGCCGGGGAGCTGGTCGCCTCCTACGGCGCCGCGCCGCTCGTCGTCGCCACCGGGGGGCTGCACCCGCTGGTGGTCGACAGCTGTCGCTCCATCGGCGAGCGCGAGCCCGACCTCACCGTGCACGGGCTCCGGCTGGCGCACGAGCGCCACCAGTGGGGCGTGCGCTGAGCCCCCGCCGTCTCGGTCCGTAGGCTCACCCGGGTGACCGTGGAACCACCTGAAGCGCCCGACGACGAGCTCCCCGAGCAGCTGCGCGTCCGCCGCGCGAAGCTGGACCGGTTGCGCGAGTCCGGCATCGACCCCTACCCGGTCAGCGTGGCCCGCACGACCTCGCTGGCCGCGGTCCGCGAGGCCAACCCGGACCTGGACGCCGACGTCATGACCGGCACGCAGGTCGGCGTCACCGGGCGGGTCATCTTCAGCCGCAACACCGGCAAGCTGTGCTTCGCCACGCTGCGCGAGGGCGGCACCGAGCTGCAGGTCATGCTCTCCCGCGACCGGGTGGGCGAGGAGTCCCTGGCCGCCTGGAAGTCCGACGTCGACCTCGGTGACCACGTGCTGGTCACCGGTGAGGTGGGCACCTCCCGCCGCGGCGAGCTCTCGGTCTTCGCCGACAGCTGGCAGCTGGCCTCCAAGGCGCTGCGCCCGCTCCCGGTCGCGCACAAGCCGATGAGCGAGGAGCTGCGGGTCCGCCGTCGCTACGTCGACCTCATCGTCCGCGAGGAGGCCCAGCGGGTGGTGCACCAGCGCGCCGCGGTGAACGCCGCCGTGCGCGCCGGGCTGACCGCCCGCGGCTACCTCGAGGTCGAGACGCCGATGCTGCAGGTCGTGCACGGCGGGGCTGCCGCGCGCCCGTTCCGCACGCACATGAACGCCTTCGACCTGGACCTGTACCTGCGGATCGCGCCCGAGCTCTTCCTCAAGCGCTGCATCGTCGGCGGCCTGGACCGGGTCTTCGAGATCAACCGGAACTTCCGCAACGAGGGTGCCGACAGCTCGCACTCCCCGGAGTTCGCGATGCTGGAGTTCTACGAGGCGCACGCGGACTACCAGGACATGGCGACGACGACGCGCGAGCTCGTGCAGGACGCCTGTGCGGCGTTGTTCGGCGACCACACCGCGCGGCACCACGACGGCACCGAGGTGGACCTGTCCGGCGTCTGGCCGCAGGTGTCGCTGTACGGCGTCACCTCCGAGGCGGTGGGGGAGGAGATCACCCCGCAGACGCCGGTGGAGACCCTCCGGGCGATCGCCGAGCGGCACGAGGTCGGCGTCGACCCGGCCTGGGGTGCGGGCAAGCTGGTCGAGGAGCTCTTCGAGGCCCTCGTCCAGGACAGCCTGCAGGCCCCGACGTTCGTCGTGGACTACCCCACCGAGACCTCGCCGCTGACGCGGGCGCACCGCTCGGTGGAGGGCGTCGCGGAGAAGTGGGACCTCTACATCGGCGGCATCGAGCGCGGCACCGGGTACTCCGAGCTCGTGGACCCCGTGGTGCAGCGCGAGCGCTTCACCGCCCAGGCGCTGCTGGCCGCCGCCGGCGACCCCGAGGCCATGGTGCTCGACGAGGACTTCCTCGAGGCCCTGGAGTACGGGATGCCCCCCACCGGTGGTGTGGGAATGGGGATGGACCGTTTGATGATGACGCTCACGGGTCTCGGAATCCGGGAGACGATCCTGTTCCCACTCGTGCGCCCGATCACTTCTTAGCCCATTCTGCCCCCATGGGGTCGGCCTTTCTCGGGAATGGGCCGGCGGATTGGCTCGGAACGCGTACGCCGTGGTGCAATGAATTCGTCGCCGAGAATGGCGACGAGCTCCACGGCCGCACGGGGGCCAGCTACAGGAATGGGAAACGAGATGGCTCGCAAGGTCCAGGTGATCCTCAGTGACGACCTCGACGACGACACCCCCGCCGATGAGACGGTGACGTTCTCACTCGACGGGACGACGTACGAGATCGACCTCTCCGAGAAGAACGCCGGCGAGATGCGGGACGTCTTCGCGAAGTACGTCGACGCCGCCCGCAAGGTGAGCAGCCGTGGCACCCGCGCCTCCGGTGCCGGCCGTTCCAAGGCCACCGGTGGCGGCGGCGGGGGTCGGATGGACCGCGAGCAGGCCGGCGCCATCCGCGACTGGGCCCGCAAGAACGGCCACGAGGTCAGTGACCGCGGGCGCATCCCCGGCACCGTCGTGGACGCCTACGAAGCAGCGCACTGAAGGAGGACCCCCCCGCCCCCGGCCCGCGCCCCGCGCGGACCGGGACCGGGCGAGGGGGTCCTCCCGGCACGTGGCGTGCCCGGTCCCCGGTGGGGGCCGGGCCGTCGTGCTGAGCGGGGTCTGTTCGCTCTGGGCGTGACGGCGGCGGAACACCGCCCCGGCACCGGCAGTTGTGCAGGGCAGGAACGGGTAGGACGGGCTGTGCACGAGCGCGGCCACCCCCGCATCCGGGACTACAGTGGAACGACCGGTGCCCGTTCATCGGAGACAGTCGCCGACGACGTCGGTCAGCACGACCCCGCGAGGGGAGCAGCACCGCACGTCCGAGCCGGTCAGAGGGGAAGCAGCAGATGTTCGAACGGTTCACCGACCGAGCCCGTCGGGTGGTCGTCCTGGCACAGGAAGAAGCCAGGATGCTCAACCACAACTACATCGGCACCGAGCACATCCTCCTGGGCCTGATCCACGAGGGTGAGGGCGTCGCCGCCAAGGCGCTGGAGTCCCTGGGCATCTCGCTCGAGGGCGTCCGGCAGCAGGTCGAGGAGATCATCGGGCAGGGCCAGCAGGCCCCCTCCGGGCACATCCCCTTCACCCCGCGCGCCAAGAAGGTCCTCGAGCTGTCGCTGCGCGAGGCGCTGCAGCTGGGCCACAACTACATCGGCACCGAGCACATCCTGCTGGGCCTCATCCGCGAGGGCGAGGGCGTCGCCGCCCAGGTCCTGGTGAAGCTGGGCGCCGACCTCAACCGGGTCCGCCAGCAGGTGATCCAGCTGCTCTCGGGGTACCAGGGCAAGGAGCCGGCCGCTGCCGGCGGCCCCGCCGAGGGCACCCCGTCGACCTCGCTGGTCCTCGACCAGTTCGGCCGCAACCTGACCCAGGCCGCCCGCGACGGCAAGCTGGACCCGGTCATCGGCCGGGCCAAGGAGATCGAGCGGGTCATGCAGGTCCTCTCGCGTCGCACCAAGAACAACCCGGTGCTGATCGGCGAGCCCGGCGTCGGCAAGACCGCCGCCGTCGAGGGCCTCGCGCAGGCCATCGTCAAGGGCGAGGTGCCCGAGACGCTGAAGGACAAGCAGCTCTACACCCTCGACCTGGGTGCGCTCGTCGCCGGTTCCCGCTACCGCGGTGACTTCGAGGAGCGGCTCAAGAAGGTCCTCAAGGAGATCCGCACCCGCGGGGACATCATCCTGTTCATCGACGAGATCCACACCCTCGTCGGGGCCGGTGCCGCCGAGGGCGCGATCGACGCGGCCAGCATCCTCAAGCCGATGCTCGCCCGCGGTGAGCTGCAGACCATCGGTGCAACCACGCTGGACGAGTACCGCAAGCACCTGGAGAAGGACGCCGCCCTCGAGCGCCGCTTCCAGCCCATCCAGGTGAGCGAGCCGACGCTGGCGCACACCATCGAGATCCTCAAGGGCCTGCGGGACCGCTACGAGGCGCACCACCGGATCAGCATCACTGACAGCGCGCTCGTCGCGGCTGCCACGCTGGCCGACCGGTACATCTCCGACCGCTTCCTGCCCGACAAGGCGATCGACCTGATCGACGAGGCCGGCGCGCGCATGCGCATCAAGCGGATGACCGCCCCGCCGGACCTGCGCGAGTTCGACGACCGGATCTCGGCCATCCGCCGGGAGAAGGAGTCCGCGATCGACGCGCAGGACTTCGAGAAGGCAGCCAACCTCCGCGACAAGGAGAAGCAGCTGCTGGGCGAGAAGGCCGAGCGCGAGAAGCAGTGGAAGGCCGGCGACATGGACGTCGTCGCCGAGGTCGACGACGAGCAGATCGCCGAGGTCCTGGCGAACTGGACGGGCATCCCGGTCTTCAAGCTGACCGAGGAGGAGACCACTCGTCTGCTCAAGATGGAGGACGAGCTCCACAAGCGGATCATCGGCCAGGAAGAGGCCATCAAGAGCGTCAGCCAGGCCATCCGGCGCACGCGTGCGGGCCTCAAGGACCCGCGCCGTCCCGGCGGTTCCTTCATCTTCGCCGGCCCCTCGGGTGTCGGTAAGACGGAGCTGGCCAAGACGCTGGCGAACTTCCTCTTCGGCGACGACGACGCGCTCATCCAGATCGACATGAGCGAGTACCACGACCGTTTCACGGTCTCTCGTCTCGTCGGTGCCCCTCCCGGCTACGTCGGTTACGACGAGGGTGGCCAGCTGACCGAGAAGGTGCGGCGCAAGCCGTTCTCGGTGGTCCTCTTCGACGA
The DNA here is from genome assembly GCF_979256525.1 of Klenkia sp. AC732. Lineage (NCBI taxonomy): Bacteria > Bacillati > Actinomycetota > Actinomycetes > Geodermatophilales > Geodermatophilaceae > Klenkia > Klenkia sp. AC732. The sequence goes on from NZ_CEEDOS010000039.1 coordinate 11,334, forward strand.
GATCGAGAAGGCGCACGCCGATGTCTTCAACACGCTGCTGCAGGTGCTGGAGGACGGTCGTCTCACCGACGGTCAGGGCCGGATCGTGGACTTCAAGAACACGATCCTGATCCTCACCACGAACCTGGGTACCCGCGACATCTCCAAGGCCGTGGGTCTGGGCTTCCAGGTGGGCAACGACGACCAGAGCAACTACGAGCGGATGAAGCTCAAGGTCAACGAAGAGCTGAAGACGCACTTCCGGCCCGAGTTCCTCAACCGCATCGACGACATCGTCGTGTTCCACCAGCTCACCGAGAGCGAGATCGTGCACATCGTCGATCTCATGCTCACCCGGGTCGAGGGCCAGCTGTCCAACAAGGACATGGCACTGGAGGTCACCCCGGCGGCCAAGAAGCTGCTCGGTGCCCGCGGCTTCGACCCCGTGCTCGGTGCGCGCCCGCTGCGTCGCACCATCCAGCGCGAGATCGAGGACGCCCTCAGCGAGAAGATCCTCTACGGCGAGCTGGCCCCCGGCCAGATCATCGTGGTGGACGTGGAGGAGAACGCCGACCCCACCAAGTCGACGTTCACCTTCCGCGGCGAGGCCAAGCCGATCGACCTCCCCGACACCCCGCCGGTCTCCCTCGCGGGCGCCGACGGCGACGACGAGGGGCCGGTGGCCGCGGCCGAGTGACCGCAGCCTGATCGACCCGCACCACCGGCGAGGGCCGTCACCCGCACCAGCGGGTGGCGGCCCTCGCCGCGTGCGGCCGCCCTCAGGAGGGCAGGGCGAACCGGTCGTCCTCGGTCTGCACGACCAGGCCGTCGACCAGCAGGGAGTCCAGGCACCGGGAGCGCTGCACGGCGTCGGTCCACACGGCGTCGAGCTCGGCCGCCTCCACCGGGTGGTCGGCCCCGCGCAGCACGTCCAGCAGCCGTCCACGCACCTGACGGTCCGTGCCGGCGAAGCCCTGCACCCGGCGCGGGGGTCCCTCGTGGGCCGGGGAGCCGGCCAGCCGCCAGGCGCAGACGGTGCGCACCGGGCACGCCGCACAGCGCGGCGTGCGGGCCACGCACACCAGCGCCCCCAGCTCCATCACCGCCACCGAGAACCGGACCGCGCGGTCGTGGTCCGCCGGGGCCAGTGCGGCGATGTCGGTCAGGTCCGACGAGCGCGCCGGCAAGGCCTCGGCGCGGCCGTGCACCAGCCGGGCGACCACGCGCCGGACGTTGGTGTCCACCACCGGCTGGCGCTGCCCGTAGCCGAAGCAGGTCACCGCACGTGCGGTGTAGGTTGCGATGCCGGGCAGCGACTCCAGCACCGCCACGTCGTCGGGCACCACGTTGTGGTGGTCGGTGGCGATCGCCGCGGCCGCGGCCTGCAGCCGCAGGGCACGACGGGGGTAACCCAGCTTCCCCCAGGCCCGGATCACGTCCCCGGGGGACGCCGCCGCCAGGTCGGCGGGTGTCGGCCAGCGCGCCAGCCAGGCCCGCCAGGCCGGCTCGACCCGGGCGACCGGGGTCTGCTGCAGCATCACCTCGCTGACCAGCACAGCCCATGCGTCCACGCCCGGCTGCCGCCACGGCAGGTCCCGGGCCGCGGTGGCGTACCAGTCGACCACCAGGTCCCCGGCCGGGGCGTCGACGGGGTCGGTCGTGGGGGAGGGGCTCACGGGCAGCCAGTCTCCCAGCCTCCGGTGTCCGGTGGCGTCGGCCCCAGGGGGCCCCAGGGGGTCGCAGGGAGTCTCAGCCGCCGTAGGGCGCGGTCGCTGCGACCTCGTGCACCGTGATGGTCGGCTCGCCGGTCAGCAGCGCCGGGAGGGCGCCGAGCAGCTCGGCGAGCTCGGGGGTGCCCATGTGCCGGTCCAGGTCCTCCCTGGAGTCCCAGGTCTCCACCGAGACGAAGGAGTTGGGGTCCTCCAGGTCGGTGTGGAAGGCGTAACCGGTGTTGCCCTGCTCCTGGCGGGAGGCACGGGCTGCGGCCACCAGGTGGCCGACCAGGGTGTCGCGCGTGTCGGGGCGGGACTGGGCCCGGGCGATGACGAGGATCATGGCCGCACGGTCGCACGTGACCGGCGACACCACCAGTGCGTGGATCCCGACCGCCGCACCGTCGTGCAGACAGCAGGGTCCCGGCGAGCCGCTCGGGCCCGGCCCGGTCCGCGGGTTAACGTCACCGACGTGCTGCACCCGGTCGGCGAGCTCCCCGCCGTCGTCTACTGGCGACGACGTGCGTTGCTCATCGGGCTCCTGCTCGCCGTCGTCGTGGGCGGTGGCTGGGTCGGGGTGTCCGCGGTCGCCGGCGGTGGTGGGACGACCCCGGTCGCGGCCGGGCCGAGCAGCTCGGACGAGCCCGTCGCGGCCCCCTCCCTGGAGCAGGTCGTGCCCTCGCTGGCCGCGGTCGAGACCCCCACCACGCCGTCGGAGACCCCTGAGCCCACGCCCGAGGCCGTACCCGCCCCCGCACCCACCCCTGACGCCCCGGTGTTCACCGAGGGCCAGGCCTGCAGCGATGCCATGGTCGCGGTGACGGTGGTGCCGGAGCCCGCGCAGGCGCCCGTGGGCAGCAAGCCGACCTTCACCCTCGTGGTCACCAACACCTCACCGGTGTCGTGCACCCGCACCCTGGACGCCGGCCTGCGCGAGGTCGTCCTCGTCGACGGCGCCGGCACCCGGCTATGGGGCAGCAACGACTGCTTCCCGGAGACCAGCAGCGACACCCGCACCCTGGCGGCGGGTCAGGCGGTGTCCTTCCCGGTCCTGTGGGGCGGGCTGACCAGCAACCCCGGTTGCACGGCCGCACGGGTCAACCCCGCCGCCGGGAGCTACCAGGTGCAGGGTCGGGTCGACACCGCGGTCGGCGCCCCCACGCCCTTCACCCTGGTCTGACCGGCCCACGGGCCGGGCCCGGTCAGCTGTAGCGGTCGAGGATCGAGGTCTCGGCGAGGCGGGAGAGCCCCTCGCGGATGCCGCGGGCGCGGGCCTCGCCGACGCCCTCGACGGAGAGCAGGTCCTCGATGGTGGCGGCCAGCAGCTTCTGCAGGCCGCCGAAGTGGGTGACCAGCCGGTCGATGATGCCGGCGGGCAGCCGCGGCACCCGGGCCAGCAGCCGGTAGCCCCGAGGGCTGACCGGGGAGTCCAGCGCGTCCGGGGACGTCGGCAGGCCGTAGCAGCGGGCCACCGCCGACAGGTCAAGCAGCTCGGTGGCAGTCAGGGCGCGCAGGTCGATGAGGACCTCCTCGCCCTCAGGGGTGCGCCGACCGTCGGTGGGCAGGTAGTCGCGGACCAGCAGGCCGCGGTCCTCCTCGACACCGGCGAGCATCTCGTCCAGCTGCAGGGCCAGCAGCCGACCGTCGGTGCCGAGCTCGATGACGAAGCCCTCGATCTCGTCGGCGATGCGGCGGACCATCTCCAGGCGCTGGCTGACGCTCATCGCGTCGCGCACCGTCACCAGGTCCTCGATCTCCAGCGCGGACAGCGTGCTGGCGACCTCGTCCAGGCGGAGCTTGTAGCGCTCCAGGGCGGCGAGGGCCTGGTTCGCCCGGGCCAGGATCGTCGTCGGGTGCTCCAGCGTGTACCGCCGGCCCGCCACGTAGACGGAGATGATGTGCATCGACTGGCTGACCGACAGGACCGGGAACCCGGTCTGCAGGGCGACCCGCTCGGCGGTGCGGTGCCGGGTGCCCGACTCCTCGGTGGGGATGGTCGGGTCGGGCATCAGGTGCACGCCGGCCCGGACGATCCGGGTGCCGTCGTAGGAGACGATCACCGCGCCGTCCATCTTGGCCAGCTCGCGCAGCCGGGTGGCCGACAGCGCCACGTCCAGGGCGAAACCACCGGTGCACAGCGACTCGACCACCCGGTCCGAGCCGAGCACGACCAGGGCCCCGGTGCGACCGGCCAGGATCCGCTCGAGGCCGTCCCGCAGTGCGGTGCCCGGGGCGATCCGGCCCAGGAGCTCGCGCAGCGCGAGATCCGGGTCCACAGCGGGGTGCACGGTCGCTCCTTGCTCTCGGTGGTGCGTCGGCTGAGTCTAGGTGACGCCTGCGGGACGGGCGCCGCGTCGGTCCCGGTGGGGGCGGGGCTGGGGCCCCGGCCGGGCGTCGGAGCGGTTCCTCAGAAGAGCCGGCCGAAGAGCGCGCCCAGGTCGGGCACCTCGACCAGCCGCATCCCGGGGGGCGCCTGGCCGGCGTCCGGCGGGACCAGGGCCACGGTGTAGCCCTGCCGGGCGGCCTCGGCCAGCCGCCGGCCGGTGCCACCGACCCGGCGGATCTCCCCGGACAGCCCGACCTCGCCCAGGGCCACGATGCCGTTGGGCAGCGGGCGGTCCTTGGCGGCGGAGGCGATGGCGAGGGCCAGGGCCATGTCGGCGGCGGGCTCGGCGATCTTCACCCCGCCGACCGAGGCGGCGAACACGTCGGCGTCGGCCAGCCGGACCCCGCCCCGCCGCTCGACCACGGCGTTGATCATCGCCACCCGCTGGGGGTCCAGGCCGCTGACCGCCCGCCGGGGCGACCCGCCCCCCGACGGCGCGACGAGGGACTGCACCTCGGCCAGCAGCGGTCGGCTGCCCTCCATCGTCACGGTGACGCTGCTGCCGGCCACCGGGGCGGACCGCTTGGAGACGAACAGGTGGGAGGGGTCGGGGACCCCGACGACACCGGCGTCGCCGATCTCGAAGCAGCCGATCTCGTCGGCCGGGCCGAACCGGTTCTTGGTCGCCCGGACCATCCGGAGCGTCGAGTGCCGCTCGCCGTCGAAGCTGATCACCACGTCCACCAGGTGCTCCAGGGCCCGCGGCCCGGCGATGGCGCCGTCCTTGGTGACGTGCCCGACCAGGATCACCGTCATCCCGCGTGCCTTGGCGATGCCGGTCAGCGCGGAGGCGACCGCGCGCACCTGGGTGGCGCCGCCGTCGGTGCCGTCGACGGCGGGGGAGCGGACGGTCTGCACCGAGTCCAGCACCAGCAGCGTGGGGTTGACGTCCTCCACGTGGGAGAGGACCGCCGACAGCTCGGTCTCCGCCGCGAGGTACAGGTCGTCGTGCAGGGCGCCGATCCGTTCGGCCCGCAGCCGCACCTGGGCGGCGGACTCCTCGCCGGAGACCACCAGCGTCGGGCCGTTGCCGGCCGCGACGCGGTGGGCGACCTCGAGCAGCAGGGTGGACTTGCCCACCCCGGGCTCACCGGCCACCAGCAGCACCGCACCGGGCACCAGACCACCGCCGAGCACCCGGTCGAACTCGTCGATCCCGGTGGGCACCGCCCGGGCGCCGGCCAGCTCGACCTGTGCGATGGGGCGGGCCCGGCTGGTCACCGGGCCGGCGGACACCGCTCGCAAGCCGGAGGTGGCGACCCCGCCGACCTCGGACAGCGTGCCCCAGGCCTGGCACTCCGGGCAGCGCCCGACCCACTTGGCCGAGGCGAAACCGCACTCGGTGCACCGGTGGGCGGGGCGGGACTTCACGGTCGTCGGCGGCACGGGGACATCGTGCCCCCGGGGTACGACAGAACCGGTGGAGGGAGGGTTACTCCTCGCCGCCGTGGAAGTCGAAGCCCTCGCCGCGGGGCAGGTCCAGCGACGGGGTGCCGATGAGCACCGGCAGGGTGACCTCACCGGCGTCCTGGAAGGTCATCGTGACCTCGAGCGACTGGCCGGGGGTGAGCTCCTCGGTCAGCCCGACCAGGGTGACGGTGGGCCCGCCCTCGCCGACGTAGACGTTCTGCCCGGCCGGGACGGTGATCTCGGTGGGCGCCTCCTCCTCGGAGGTGGGGTCGACGATCTCGACGGACTCGAAGCCCTCGCCGGAGATGTCGGTGAGCACGTCGTCGGCGGTGCCGGAGTTGGCGATCGCGACGAGCAGCCGGGCGTCGCCGCCGGACTCGTACAGGCCCGACTGCGGGTAGGCGGTGCTCGCCGTCCGCAGGTGGATGTCACCCACGTTGGCCTGCCCACCGCGGATGTCGCGGTCCTGGGTGGCCGTCTGGGCGACCTGGCCGGCGCTGCACGCCGAGAGGACCGCGGGGGACAGCACGAGCACACCGGTCGTTACGGCGCGCAGGACGCGGTTCACGGCGGGGGACCTCCAGGGGCTCACGGCAGCCGGACGTCGGCGGCTCGAGTCGCGTCAAGACTATCGGTCTGCCCACGATGCGCGCGGGGAGGTGAGGCGTGTGGCCGAGCACGTGCAGGACAGCAGGACCGACGCCGTGGACGACCCGGCGACGGCGGACTTCCCGGAGCGGGCGCCGGGGACCCGGCGGTGGCTGTTCGCCGACCAGCTGGGACCCCACTTCCTGGACGACCCGCACCAGCCGGTGCTCCTGGTGGAGTCCCGGGCGGTGTTCCGGCGTCGGCGGTTCCACCGGCAGAAGGCGCACCTGGTGCTGTCGGCGCTGCGGCACCGGGCCGCCGAGCTCGGCGACCAGGCGGTCTTCCTGCAGACCGACACCTACGCGCAGGCCCTGGACCAGGTCGAGGGCCCGCTGTCGGTCTGTGCGCCGACGACCTGGGGCGGGCGCGACTTCGTGCTGGGCCGCGACGACGTCCAGGTGCTGGCCGCGCGCGGCTTCGTCACCACCCAGGCCGACTTCGTGCGCTGGGCCGGTGGCCGGTCCAACGGCCGCCGGGGCCGGTCGCTGCTGATGGAGGACTTCTACCGCGACGCCCGCCGCCGTCACGACGTCCTGATGGACGGCGCCGAGCCGGTCGGCGGCCGCTGGAACCTCGACGCCGACAACCGCGAGCCCCCGCCCGCCGACGGCCGGTCGCCGGCGCCGGCGCCGTGGATCCCGGTGGAGGACGAGATCGACGAGCAGGTCCGCGCCGACCTGGACCGCTGGGAGGCCGACGGCGACGTCTCCTTCGTCGGGGACGACGGCCCGCGGCTGTTCCCGGTCACCCGCCGGGAGACGCTCCACCGGCTGCGGGACTTCCTGGACCACCGGCTCTGGGTCTTCGGCCCGCACGAGGACGCGATGCTGGCGGAGGAGCCGTGGCTGGCGCACTCGCTGCTGTCCGCGCCGATGAACCTGGGCCTGGTGGACCCGCTGGAGGTCGTGCACCGCGCCGAGGCCGCCTACCGGGCGCCGGGTGCCGGTCTGCCGCTGAACTCCGTCGAGGGCTTCGTCCGCCAGGTGATGGGCTGGCGGGACTACGTGTGGCACCTCTACTGGTTCCTGGGCCGGGACTACCGGCACGGCAACGCGCTGTCCGCGCACCAGCCGGTGCCGGACTGGCTGGCCGAGCTGGACACCACCGACGTCGACGCCGCGTGCCTGTCCGGCGTCCTCACCGACCTGCGGCGGCGCGGCTGGGTGCACCACATCCCGCGGTTGATGGTGCTGGGCAACTACGCCCTGCAGCGCGGCATCGACCCGCTGGCGATGACCGACTGGTTCCACCGGCTCTTCGTGGACGGCTACGACTGGGTGATGGTGCCCAACGTCGTGGGGATGAGCCAGCACGCCGACGGCGGGGTGATGGCCACCAAGCCCTACGCCTCGGGCGGGGCCTACATCGACCGGATGAGCGACTACTGCGGCGGCTGTCGGTACGACCCCAAGAAGCGGCTGGGGGAGGACGCCTGCCCGTTCACCGCGGGCTACTGGGGGTTCCTGGACCGGGTGCGGCCGGCGCTGGCGGGCAACCAGCGGATGGCCCGTCCGCTGGCCGGACTGGACCGGCTCAAGGGCCGCGAGGAGGTCGTGGACCAGGAGCGCCGGCGGGGCACCGACCCGTTCTAGCGCAGGCTGCCGCCCCCGACGAGGAGCAGCACCACGTCGACCACGGTCAGCAGCATGACCGCGGGGAAGGCGAGCCGGCGGAACCGCTCGGTCCCGGCGAGACCGGACACGGCCAGCGCCGGGACGGCGACGACCAGCGCCAGCCAGCCGACGACGCCGGGCGGGCCGGCGGGGCCGAGCACCAGCACCAGAGAGGCGCCGCCGAGCAGGGCCGCGGCGACCAGGGCCGAGACGGTGGCGCCGAGCCGGTGCGGCAGGCCGCGGACGCCGGTGGCGGCGTCGTCCTCCAGGTCGGGGGCCACGTTGGCCAGGTGGGCCGCGCCACCCAGCGCGGCCCCGGCGGCCACCAGCCACCAGGGTGCGGCCGGGGTGCCGGGGGCGGCGGCCACGACGCCCGCGGGCAGCAGCCCGAAGGCGACCAGGTAGGGCACCAGGGAGGCGGCGGTGCGCTTGAGCCCGGCGTTGTAGGCCCAGCCGCCGGCGACCACGCCCAGCAGGAGCAGTCCCGGTGCGGCGCCCAGGGCCAGGGAGAGCACCGCCGCGAGGACGACGGCCGCCAGCGCGGCCGCACGCAACCGCACCGGGGTGACCAGGCCCTGCACGGTGGGCTTGTCGGCCCGGGCGACGGCGGCGTCGCGCTCGGCGTCCAGCCAGTCGTTGCTCCAGCCGATCGAGGCCTGCCCGGCGAGGACGGCGGCGGTCACCAGGACGGTGCGGCCGGGTCCCACGCCGGCCGTGACGGCCAGCAGCGCGGCCACCGTGGTGACCGCCACGGTGGGCCCCAGGTGGGTCGCCAGCGCCATCGCGACGGCCACCCGGACCGCTCCCGGACGGGACTGCTCACCCTGCGCCTGCACACCCACCACCCCCTGTCAACCCCGGTCTGACCTGCGACAAGCCTCTGACCTGCACGTTTGGCAGGACCAACCAGTCCGCCCCTACCCGTCCCGTGGTATTCTGGGGTCAGCGAAAGGGGTCACACACACATGGGCTTCACTGTCGGCGAGACCGTCGTCTACCCGCACCACGGCGCAGCGCTCATCGAGGCGATCGAGCAGCGCACCGTGAAGGGGGTCGAGAAGGCCTACCTCGTGCTCAAGGTCGCCCAGGGCGACCTCACCGTACGAGTCCCGGCGGACAACGCCGAGATCGTGGGCGTCCGTGACGTCGTGGGACAGGAGGGCCTGGACAAGGTCTTCGAGGTCCTGCGCGCTCCGCACACCGAGGAACCGACCAACTGGTCGCGTCGCTACAAGGCCAACCTCGAGAAGCTGGCCTCCGGCGACGTGAACAAGGTGGCCGAGGTCGTCCGCGACCTGTGGCGCCGCGACAAGGACCGCGGTCTGTCCGCCGGGGAGAAGCGCATGCTCTCCAAGGCCCGTCAGATCCTGGTCAGCGAGCTCGCGCTCGCCGAGGGCACCAACGAGGACAAGGCCGAGATCCTGCTCGACGAGGTCCTCGCCAGCTGATCCACCGCACCACCCCGGTCCACCGCGACCGGTCACGACGAGCCCCCGGCCACCGGCCGGGGGCTCGTCGCGTGTCCGGGGTCTCCCGGGACGGCTGTCAGACTCGGCGGCGTGCAGCTGCCGTTGGTCGGGATCGGTGTCGACGTCCACGCCCTGGAGGCCGGGCGGCCGCTGTGGGTCGCCGGCCTGCACTGGCCCGACGCCGCGGCGGGCCTGGCCGGGCACTCCGACGGCGACGTCGTCGCCCACGCGGCCTGTGACGCGCTGCTGTCCGCCTCGGGCGTGGGCGACCTGGGCGGGGTGTTCGGCACCTCCCGCCCCGAGTACGCCGGGGCCTCCGGGCTGACCCTGCTGCGCGAGACCGCCCGGCTGGTGCGCGCCGCCGGGTTCGACATCGGCAACGTCGCCGTGCAGCTGGTCGGCACCACCCCGCGGATGAGCGGACGTCGGGACGAGGCGGTCGCGGTGCTGACCGACGCACTGGGCGCCGTGGTCCGGTTGACCGCCACCACCACCGACGGGCTGGGCCTGACCGGACGCGGCGAGGGCATCGCCGCGATCGCGACCGCCCTGGTCGTGCCCCGGGACTGACCGCCCGGGCGGACCCCCGGGTGGACCGGCGGCGGCGGACGCGACACGATGCACGTCCCCGAGGTCTCGAGGTGACGGTGCCCACGCCGACGTTGCAGGTCGTCCCCGCGCTGGGTCCCGCCGTGCCGGGTGACCCCCGGTGAACGCCCCCGCCGAGGTGCCCCCGGTCCCGGTCTTCTTCCTCTCCGACTCCACCGGCATCAGCGCCGAGATCATGGGCAACGCCCTGCTCATCCAGTTCCCCGAGCTGGTGTTCGACCGCACGCTGATCCCGTTCATCTCCACCGTCGAGCAGGCCCGCGACGTCGTCGCCCAGCTGGACCGGGCCATGGACGACGTCGCCGACGGGCACCCGCAGCCGCTGGTGTTCTGCACCGCCGTCGTCGACGAGGTGCGTGCGACGCTGCTGGCCACCCGGGCGCCGGTGATCGACCTGTTCGGCACGCACATGGCCCGGGTGGAGGAACTGCTGGGCGCCAACGGGCTGCGCGAGGCCCGTCGGCTGCACGGGGTGGGCGACGTCCGCCGGTACAACGACCGGATGGCCGCCGTCGAGTTCGCCATCGAGCACGACGACGGCCAGACCTTCCGTGTCATCGAGCGGGCCGACGTGATCCTGCTGGCGCCCTCCCGGTGCGGGAAGACCCCGACCGCGATGTACCTGGCCCTGCAGCACGGGCTCTTCGTGGCCAACTACCCCCTCGTCGACGAGGACCTGGAGACCACTGACCTGCCGCGCCCGGTCCGCGACCACGCCGAGAAGTGCTTCGGGCTGACCACCACGGTCACCCGGCTGTCCCGGGTGCGGCAGGAGCGCCGACCGAACTCGCGGTACGCCTCGGAGGCCCAGTGCCGGGGCGAGCTGCGGCAGGCCGCCGCCATGTACGACCGGCACCGGCTGCCGACCATCGACACCTCGAGCTCGTCGGTCGAGGAGATCGCCGCGCTCGTCGTGCAGACCCTCAAGCGCCGGCGGCCGGGCCGCCGGCCCGCTGCCGTCACCGCCCCCACCCCAGGAGGAACCCCGTGAGCACCGTGCGCGCGAGCACCGAGAACGTCCGCTGGTTCGCCGAGCTGGGCATGGGGGACCTGGAGGAGGTCGGCGGCAAGAACTCCTCGCTGGGCGAGATGATCTCCCAGCTCGCCGACGCCGGCGTCCGGGTGCCCGACGGCTTCGCCACCACCGCCTCGGCCTACCGGCACTTCCTGGGCGACACCGGCCTGTCCGAGCGGATCACCGCGCTGCTGGGCTCCCTGGACGTCGACGACGTGCGCGCGCTGTCCGCCGCCGGCCGCGACATCCGCGGCTGGATGGTCGACCAGCCGTTCCCCGAGGACCTCGAGGCCGACATCCGGGCCGCCTACGACGAGCTCGTCGGGGGCGACGGCGAGTTGTCCTTCGCCGTCCGGTCCAGTGCGACCGCCGAGGACCTGCCCGACGCCTCCTTCGCCGGTCAGCAGGAGACCTTCCTCAACGTGCGCGGCATCGACGCCGTCCTCACCGCGATCCGCGAGGTCTACGCCTCGCTCTACAACGACCGGGCCATCGCCTACCGGGTGCACCACGGCTTCGAGCACGACGCGGTCGCGCTGTCGGCCGGCGTGCAGCGGATGGTGCGCTCGGACATGGGCTCCTCCGGCGTCATGTTCACCATGGACACCGAGTCCGGGTTCCCGGACGCCGTGTTCATCACCTCGGCCTACGGGCTGGGGGAGGGCGTGGTGCAGGGCGCGGTCAACCCCGACGAGTTCTACGTCTACAAGCCCTCGCTGCGGGCCGGCAAGGCCGCCGTCCTCAAGCGGGGCGTGGGGGACAAGGCGACCAAGATGGTCTACACCTCCGACGCCACCGTGGGCCGCACGACGGAGTTCGTCGAGGTCGACCCGGCCGACCGCCGCAGGCTGTCGCTCACCGACGACGAGGTCCTCCAGCTGGCCCGGTACGCCCTCACCATCGAGGAGCACTACGGCCGGCCGATGGACATCGAGTGGGGCAAGGACGGCGTCGACGGCGAGCTGTACGTGCTGCAGGCCCGCCCGGAGACCGTGGTGTCCCGCTCGGGCAACGCGATGGAGCGCTTCAAGCTCACCGGCAGCGGCACCGTGGTCGTCGAGGGCCGGGCGATCGGGCAGAAGATCGGCGCCGGCGCGGTCAAGGTGCTCTCCGACATCGACCAGATGGCCGACTTCACCCACGGCGACGTGCTGGTCGCGGACATGACCGACCCCGACTGGGAGCCGATCATGAAGCGCGCCTCGGCGATCGTCACCAACCGCGGCGGGCGGACCTGCCACGCGGCGATCATCGCCCGCGAGCTGGGCATCCCGGCCGTCGTCGGCACCGGCGACGCCACCCGGTCGCTGAGCGACGGGCAGGAGGTCACCGTCTCCTGCGCCGAGGGCGACGTCGGCAACGTCTACGAGGGCCTGCTGGACTTCGAGGTGGAGGAGACCCGGCTGGACGCGATGCCGGACATCCCGACCAAGATCATGATGAACGTGGGGACGCCGGAGCAGGCGTTCGCGTTCTCCCGGCTGCCCAACGCCGGCGTCGGGCTGGCCCGGCTGGAGTTCGTCATCAACCGGCAGATCGGCATCCACCCGCGGGCGCTGCTGGACCTGGACACCCTGGACGGCAGCCTGCGCGAGGAGATCACCGAGACGATCGCGGCCTACCCCTCGGCCCGGGACTTCTTCGTCCAGCGGGTCGCCGAGGGCGTCTCGATGATCGCCGCGGCGTTCGCCCCCGAGCCGGTCATCGTGCGGATGAGCGACTTCAAGTCCAACGAGTACGCCAACCTCGTCGGGGGGGAGCTCTACGAGCCGCACGAGGAGAACCCGATGCTCGGCTACCGGGGTGCCTCCCGGTACCTGTCGGCCGACTTCGCGGACTGCTTCGCGATGGAGTGCGAGGCGCTGCGGTACGTGCGCGACGAGATGGGCCTGACGAACGTCAAGATCATGATCCCGTTCGTCCGGACGGTCGCGGAGATCGAGGGCGTGGTGGAGCTGCTGGCCTCGCACGGGCTGCGGCGCGGGGAGAACGACCTGTCGGTGGTGATGATGTGCGAGCTGCCCTCCAACGCCCTGCTCGCCGACGCCTTCCTCGACCACGTCGACGGCTTCTCCATCGGCTCCAACGACATGACCCAGCTGGTGCTGGGCCTGGACCGGGACTCCAGCCTGGTCGCCGCGACCTTCGACGAGCGCGACCCGGCCGTGCTGGCCGTGCTGGAGATGGCCATCAAGGCCTGCCTGGCACGCGGCAAGTACGTCGGGATCTGCGGGCAGGGGCCCAGCGACCACCCCGACCTGGCCGAGTGGCTGGTCGAGCAGGGGATCGAGTCGATGTCGCTGAACCCGGACACCGTGGTGGACACCTGGCTGCACCTGGCGAAGGCCGGCGCGGCAGGCGCGTGACCGCGGCCCTCGTGCTCCTGGCCGCCGGGTCGGGCACCCGTACCGGCTACGCGACCAACAAGGTCTTCCAGACCCTCGCCGGGCGCCGGGTGCTGACCTGGAGCCTGGACGCGACGCGGGCGGACCCCGGCTACGGGCCCGTCGTCCTGGTGGTGCGGGCCGACGAGGTCGCCACCGCCGAGCAGGTGCTGCGCGAGGAGGCGCCCGGCCGGGACGTGCGGGTGGTGGTCGGCGGGGACTCCCGGCACGCCTCGGAGGAGCGGGCCCTGGCGGTGCTGGCCGACGAGGTCGCGCGGGGCGAGGTGGACGTCGTCGTGGTGCACGACGCGGCCCGCCCCCTCAGCGGGGGCGCGCTGTTCGCCCAGGTCGTGACGGTGGCCCGCGAGCACGGCGGCGCCGTCCCCGGGCGGCGGCAGGCGACGGTGCTGGACCGGGCCGGGCTGACCGCCCACCCCGGCGAGGTCGTCGGGGTGCAGACCCCGCAGGCCTTCCGCGCCGACGTGCTGCTGGCGGCCTACCGGGACGCCGCCCGGGAGCGCTTCACCGGCTCGGACACCGCGGCGTCGGTGGAGCGCTTCGCCCCGGGGGTCGCCGTCCGGCACGTCCCCGGGCCGGCGGGCAACATCAAGATCACCTACGCCGAGGACCTGGCGCTGGCCGAGCAGCTGGTCGCCCGCGGCGCCGGCGGGCGGTGACCCCGACCCGGCTCAGCGCAGCGCGTGCAGGGACTCCATGAGGACGACGTCCTCCCGGTCGCCCAGCCGCCGTCCCCACGAGGACACCTCCAGCGGCACCCGGGGGGCGTGCGGCAGCGCGGCCAGCACGGCCGACAGGTCGGCGAGCTGGCCGGTGAGGGGCAGTGCCGCGGCGAGGTCGTCGAGCAGGTCGGGACCCACCACGAGCGGTGAGGCCAGCGCGGCCAGCGCGTCGCGGTCCACGGTGCCGACGAGCACGCCGTCGCGGACCTGCTTGAGGGTGTCGGTGACCGGGCGGACGCCGACCACGACCACCCCGGGGCCCGCGGCCGCCTGGAGGGCGACCGCCTCGGCGAGCGCGGCCGCCGGGAGCAGCGGGCAGGCGGCGTCGTGCAGGACCAGGGGACCGGCCACCCGGTCGCGCCAGGGGGAGGCGGGTCCCGGTGCCGTCGCGGACAGACCCGCGGCCGCGACCGCGGCGCGCGCGTGGGCCACCAGCGGACGGCCCTCGAGCAGCAGGTCGTCGGCACCCGACGGGCCGCCCGTGACCACCAGGCCCACCGGCCCGGCGTCCCCGGTGGGGGCACCTGGGGTCCGGGACACCCCGCGGACGCTACCCAGCCCGCCCGCGACCGGGACGGACCCACCCCGGCGGTCCGTACACTGCGCCCGGTGAGCCTCCGCCTGTACGACACGGCCGCGCGTGCCGTGCGCGACTTCACGCCCCTGCGTGCGGGACGGGTCTCCATGTACGTCTGCGGCCTCACCGTGCAGGGCCCCCCGCACATCGGGCACGTGCGTGCCGCGCTGGCCTTCGACGTGCTGCGGCGCTGGTTCACCCACGCCGGCCTCGACGTCACCTTCGTCCGCAACGTCACCGACGTCGACGACAAGATCCTGGCCAAGGCGGCCGCGGCCGGCGTCGAGTGGTGGGACTGGGCCTACCGCAACGAACTGGCCTGCACCCGGGCCTACGAGGTGCTGGGCACCCTGCCGCCCACCTACGAGCCGCGGGCCACCGGCCACGTGCCGGAGATGGTCGCCCTCATCGAGCGGTTGATCGAGCGCGGGCACGCCTACGCCGCCGGTGGCGACGTGTACTTCGACGTCCGGTCCTGGCCGGCCTACGGCGAGCTCACCGGCCAGGCGCTGGACGACCTGCTGCCCGCGGCGGACTCCGACAGCGAGGACCTCAAGAAGGACCCGCGGGACTTCGCGCTGTGGAAGGCGCACAAGCCCACCGACCCGGAGACGGCGTCCTGGGCGACGCCCTGGGGCCGCGGCCGGCCCGGCTGGCACCTGGAGTGCTCGGCGATGGCCGAGAAGTACCTGGGCGCCGAGTTCGACGTGCACGGCGGTGGGCTGGACCTGCGTTTCCCGCACCACGAGAACGAGCAGGCCCAGTCCAAGGCCGCCGGCGACGGGTTCACCCGGTACTGGCTGCACAACGGCTGGGTCACCCTGGGCGGGGAGAAGATGAGCAAGTCGATGGGCAACACCGCCCTCGTCGACGACGTCGTCACCCGCGTGCGGCCGGTCGAGCTGCGCTACTACCTGGTCGCCCCGCACTACCGCTCCACCATCGAGTTCACCGACGCCGCCCTGGCCGAGGCGGGACAGGCCTACCGTCGGGTGGAGTCCTTCGTCCGCCGCGCGGCCGAGCGGGTCGGGGCGGACGCCGGTCAGCCGGTGCTGCACCCCGACTTCACGGCCGCGCTCGACGACGACCTCGCCACCCCGGCGGCCATCGCCGCGGTGCACGAGGCCGTCACGGCGGGCAACTCGGCCCTGGCCGCCGGCGACGACGCCGCGGTCGCGGCTGCACTGGGCTCGGTGCGGGCCATGCTGGGGGTCCTCGGGCTCGACCCGCTGGACCCGCAGTGGACCGAGGCCGGCGGTGACGAGCGGCTCGCCGAGGTCACCGACGGCCTGGTCCGGCTCGCGCTGGACCAGCGCGCGGCCGCCCGGGCGCGCAAGGACTACGCGGCGGCCGACGCCATCCGCGACCAGTTGACCACCCTCGGCGTGAGCGTCGAGGACACCCCGTCCGGTCCCCGCTGGGAACTCACCCGGTGAGCGCGGCCGGACGGACTGCAGCACGGAGAGAGGTGACCCGCTGATGGCGGGCAACAGCCAACGACGCGGCCGCTCGGAAGGCGCCGGCAAGAAGACGGCGACCGGCGGGACCGGCGGCAAGAACCGGCGGTCCCTCGCCGGGCGGGGGGCGACCCCCAAGGCCGAGGACCGGCCCTACCACCCGGCGCACAAGAAGGCCCGGCAGGTCGCGGTCCGCCGCGAGGGCCGGGCCCGCGTGCAGCGGCGCAACGAGGAGACCCCCGAGCTGCTGCTGGGCCGCAACCCGGTCGTGGAGGCCCTGCGCGCCCGGATCCCGGCGACGGCGCTCTACGTCGTCACCGGCGACACCAGCCGCGGCGGCACCGACGAGCGCATCGCCGAGGCCGTGCAGCTCTCGGCCGCCCGCGGCCTCCCGCTGCTGGAGGTGGGCCGCGCCGAGTTCGACCGGATGAGCGACGGCGCCCTGCACCAGGGCATCGGCCTGATGGTCCCGCCCTACGAGTACGCGCACCCCGAGGACCTGCTCGACATCGCCCGGGACAGCCAGGTCGCCCCGCTGATCGTCGCCCTGGACGGGGTCACCGACCCGCGCAACCTGGGTGCCGTCGTCCGCTCCGCGGCGGCGTTCGGCGCGCACGGCGTCGTCGTCCCGCAGCGGCGTGCGGTCGGCATGACCGCCTCCGCCTGGCGCACCAGCGCCGGTGCCGCGGCCCGCATCCGGGTGGCCCGCGCGGTCAACCTGGCGCGCGCCGTCCAGGGGTACCAGGAGGCCGGCCTGCAGACCGTCGGCCTGGCCGCCGACGGCGACATGAGCCTGCACGACTACGACGGCCTGGCCGACCCGGTCGCGCTGGTCGTCGGCGCCGAGGGCGCCGGTCTCTCCCGGCTGGTCCGGGAGCGCTGCGACGTCGTCCTGTCGATCCCGATCACCAAGGACACCGAGTCGTTGAACGTCAGCGTCGCGGCCGGCATCGCCCTGTTCGCCGCGGCCTCCGCACGCCGCTGACGCCGGGGACGGCGGTGCGGCTCCGGCTGGAGCCGCACCCCGAGGGCGGCTGGTACCGGCGCACCTGGACCGGGCCGGCCGCCGAGGGCGGGCGGCCCGGGGCCACCGCGATCCTCTTCCTGCTGACGCCGGGGGAGTCCTCGGCCTGGCACACCGTCGACGCCGACGAGCTGTGGCTGTGGCACGGCCCCGGCCGGCTGGAGCTGCAGGTGGGTGACGACGTCCTGGTGCTGGGGCCCGACGCCGTCCAGGGTCTGGTCCCGGCCGGGGTCCGGCAGTGTGCTCGCCCGCTGGACGAGGACGAGGTGCTCGTCAGCTGCGTGGTGTCCCCGGGCTTCGAGTGGTCGGGTTTCGCGCTGGGCTGAGTCCGGTGCGCCTCAGCCCAGCAGCTGCGCGACCGTGTAGATGACCAGCCCCGCGAGCCCGCCGACGACGGTGCCGTTGACCCGGATCCACTGCAGGTCGCGGCCGACCTGCAGCTCGATGCGGCGGCTGGTCTCCTCGGTGTCCCAGCGGGCCACGGTGCTGCTGACCAGCTCGGCCAGGTCGCCGGAGAACCGGTCCACCACGTAGCCGGCGGCCCGGCGGGTCTGCCGCTGGACCTGGTCGCGGACGGTGGGGTCGGTCTGCAGCAGCGTCGCGGCCTGCCGGATCAGCCCGGCGACCCGGGCGCGCAGCTCGGAGTCCGGGTCGGCGGCCGCGGTGACGACGGCGTTCTTCGCGTTGGTCCACAGCGACCCCGACCAGGTGCGGACGGCGGGGTGGTCCAGCAGCTCGTCCTTGAGCGACTCGACCCGGGCGGCGGTGGCGGGGTCGGTGCGCAGGTCGTGCACGTAGGCGCGGAGGCGCTGGTCGTAGGAGACCCGCAGCTGGTGCCGGGGGTCCTCGCCGACCTCGGCGAAGAAGCCCTGCAGCAGCGAGAAGACCCGGTCGAACAGGCGGTCGTCGACCCAGATCGGCACCCAGGACGGCGAGGCGTCACCGAGCTGGGCGCGGAAGACGGCCTGGTTCTCCTCCAGGAAGGCGGCCAGCGCCTTGAGCCCGGCGCTGAGCACCTCCTGGTGCCGGTCGCCCTCCACCACCAGCTCGATGGCCCGGGCCAGGGCGGGGGCGGCCGGGGTGTCCCGCAGTCGGCGGTCCACGAGAGCCGCGACCGCGGGCTGGACGTCCTCGTCGCGGAGCAGCTCGCCCAGGGCCCCGAGCGCCACGCCGGCGTCCCCGGCCAGCCGCTCGGCCCGGCCCGGGGAGGCCAGGAAGTCGCCCAGCTTCCCGGGCACGTCCACGGCGGCGACGCGCTCGTCGACGACGGCGCGGGTCAGGAAGTTCTCCTGCACGAAGGCGCCGAGGCTCTCCCCGATCTGGTCCTTCTTGCGCGGGATGATCGCGGTGTGCGGGATCGGCAGCCGCAGCGGGTGCCGGAAGAGCGCGGTGACGGCGAACCAGTCGGCCAGCGCGCCGACCATCGAGGCCTCGGCGGTCGCCCGGACGTAGCCGACCCAGGTGCGGTCGCCGCCGACGAGCACGCACGCCAGGAAGACCAGCGCGGCGACGACGAAGAGCCCGGTCGCCAGCCGCTTCATCTTCGCCAGGTCCCGGGCCCGGGCCGGGTCGTCGAGGGCGCCGGTCAGCGGGAGGGGGGCCGTCGTCACCGGGCCCAGCGTAGGAGGCCGGACACGCGAGGACCCCCGCACCCGGGTGGGGTGCGGGGGTCCTCGTCCGTCGTCGACGTCCCCGGCATGGGATCCCTCGCATACGGCAGGGAGCGCGCGTCGTATGCGAGGGATCCCATGCCGGGGCGGGCGGGGCCTCAGCTGGAGGCGGTGCCCAGCGTGACGTCGACGGTGCTGGTGCTGTCCCCGCGGCGGACGGTCAGGGTGACCTGGTCCCCCGGTGAGGCGCTGCGCACCGCGGCGGTGAGCTCGGTGGAGGTGGTGATGGCGCGGTCGCCGACGGCGGTGACGACGTCGCCGACCCGGATGCCGGCCTGGGCGGCGGGGCCGCCGTCGGCGACCTGCGCGACCTGGGCGCCCTCGCCGACCTCGGCGTTCTGGGCCGCGGTCTGGGCGCTGACGCCCAACAGCGCGTGGCTGGCCGACCCGGTGCGGATGATCTCCTGGGCGACCCGCTGGGCGGTGTTGGACGGGATGGCGAACCCGACGCCGATGTTCCCGCTCTGCGCGGACTCCTGGCCGGGCACGTCCGCGGCGGCCACCGAGGCGATCGCGGAGTTGATGCCGACGACCTCACCGGCGGCGTCGACCAGCGCGCCCCCGGAGTTGCCCGGGTTGATGGCGGCGTCGGTCTGGATGGCGTCGATGACGGTCACGTCGGTGTCCGAGCCGGTGGCGACGGCCCGGTCCGTGGCGCTGATGATCCCGTCGGTGACGGTGTTGGAGAGCCCCAGCGGGGCACCGATGGCCACCGCGAGGTCACCGACCTGGACGTCGTCGGAGTCGGCGAAGGCGGCCGGGGTGAGCCCGGAGGCGTCGGTCAGCTTCACCACCGCGAGGTCGGAGGAGGGGTCGGTGCCCACGACGCTGGCGTCGTAGAGCGTGCCGTCGGCGGTGCGCACCTGCACGGTGGCGTCCCCGGTGGAGCTGTCCAGGGTGACGACGTGGTTGTTGGTCAGCACGTAGCCGTCCTCGGTGAGGACGACGCCCGAGCCGGACCCGGCCCCCGAGGAGTCGGTGACGTAGACCGTGACGACGCTGGGGGCGGCCTTCGCGGCGGCGGCGGTGGCCGAGGTCGCCGTCTGCGGGTCGGTGATGACGACGTTCTGCGCGGAGGTGGCCGTGGGGGAGGAGCCGGCGCCCTGGTCGACCAGGCTCACCACGCCCGCCCCGGCGCCGCCGCCGATCAGCGCCCCCGCGACCAGCCCGGCGACGCCGAGCTTCCACCGGCCGGCCCGCCTGGCGGGCTGCGGCGGCTGGAAGACCGGCGGCAGCTGGCCGCCGGCCGGGGCGCTCACGCCGGCGTGGGCCGGCTGCGGGTGCTGCCCCCACGCCTGGCCGGGGTGGGGGGTGGACTGCTGACCGGTCCAGCCCTGGTGCGGCGGCACCTGCTGCGGTCCGGGCGCCGAGAAGTGTTGCGCCGGGAACTGCTGCGCCGGGAACTCCTGCGTCGAGGGCTGCTGGGCCGGGAACTGCTGCGGCAGGCCCTGCGTCGGGTACCGGTCGCCGTTCTGCCCGGTCTCGTCCGCCGGGCGGTTCTGCTCGCTCACGTGGTTCCTCCGAGTCTGGCCGGGGGCCGGTGCCCCCGCTGGAGTCCACGGTGCGCCGCTGCCGTGGGCCGGAGCTGCACGTGGGCTGTGAGGTGTCTGGACGCGGTCAGCCGCCCGCGCGCACCCGGCCGGCGGCGACCAGCTCGGTGACCACCCAGACGGCGACGACCTCCGCGGCCAGCAGGCCCACGAGGACCAGCAGCTGGGCGGCGCCGGCCTGCACGGCGCTGCCGCCCCCGAGCAGGACGCCGACGAAGGCGCCGGGCAGGGTCACCAGCCCGACCGTCCGGGTCTGGTCCAGCGCGGGCACCAGTGCGGTGGAGGCGACCGGGCGGGCCACCTCCAGCACGGCGTCGCGGCGCAGCAGCCCCAGGGCCAGGGCTGCCTCCACCTCACCGGCGCGTTGCTCCAGCTCGTCGAGCAGCCGCCGGCCGGCCAGCGAGGTGGCGGTCATGGTGCCGCCGATGACGATCCCGGCGATCGGCACGAGGGCCTCACCGCGCAGCGGCACGGCGCCGCTGGCGAGGACCAGGGTCAGCACGGGCAGCACGCCGGCCGCGATCGGCAGGCCCAGCAGGGCCGTGCGCCGGAGCAGTCCCGGCGAACGGACGCCGCGACCGGTGACCCGGCCGGCGGAGGTGGCCGAGGCGACGACCAGCATGACCAGGGCGAACGCCGCCGAGGACCACAGCGACCGCACCACGGCCACGACGAGCACCGACACGACGGCGAGCTGGACGGTGGCCCGCAGCGCGGCCTGGACCAGCGGCCGTTCCTGACCCAGCCCGGACACCCGTCCCGCCGCCGCGGTCAGCCCCACGAGCACGACGAGGACGACGGCCAGGCCCGGCCCCAGCTCCACCACCGACGACCCCACGGACGGCGATCCTGCCCGGTGCCGCCCCGGCGGGCGGACGAGGGCCACAGACCGCACCCTGGAGCCCATCCGGCGCGGGGGTCCGCTGCGAACACGGGCTGTCCCTGCAGGGTCCTCGGACCCTGCCCCGCGCCCCGACCGCCCCGGAGGTCCCGTGCCCGTCGCTGACCTCCCGGCACGGGCGCTGCGGGTGGTGCTGCTGACCCCGGCGGCGGCGGTCGCGGTCGTGGGTGGGCTCACCCTGGCCGGTCACCAGCTGGTCACGGTGGGGCTGGCCGCGGCGGTCGCCGCGGTCGTCGGCGCCAGCATCGCCGGGGAGTCCCGGGTGCCCGACGCCCGTCGCCGCGCCGTCGAGGCCGCCTGGCGCTCGGCCGTGTGGACCGTGGGTGTGCTCCTGGGCCTGGCCGGGCTGGCCGCGATCGGCGGCGGCTGGCTGGCCGCGGTCGGGGGCCTGACCGGTGCGGGCGTGGCCCTCGTCGTCCTCGCGCTGCGGACCCGTCGGTCGGCGCCGGGGACCTCGCCGTCGCTGCCGCTGGGCCCGGGTGACGACGACGAGGCGCCCAGCCTGCCGCCGGTCGCCGAGCTGTCCACGGAGGCGCTGGGCCGGGAGTGGCAGCGCACCGCGAGTGCACTGTCCGCGGCGCTGGAGCCGACCACCCGTCAGCACGTGGTCCGACGGCGGCAGGACACCCTGGACGAGCTGGAGCGGCGCGACCCGGAGGGCTTCGCCCGCTGGCTGACCGCCGGTGCCCGCACCGACAGCGACCCGGCCGAGCACATCCAGGGTGACGCCGCCCCGGGTCCCGCCTGAGCGGGGTCAGGCCAGTCCGCGCACGATCCCGCCCAGGTCCA
Organism: Klenkia sp. AC732; assembly: GCF_979256525.1. Taxonomy (NCBI): domain Bacteria; kingdom Bacillati; phylum Actinomycetota; class Actinomycetes; order Geodermatophilales; family Geodermatophilaceae; genus Klenkia; species Klenkia sp. AC732. Next base: position 33,267 of record NZ_CEEDOS010000039.1, read on the forward strand.
CGGCGGAGGGGTCCTCGAAGCGGTCCGCGGCGGCGGTGAGGGTGTCCAGGACAGCGGCGGTCAGTCGGTCCTGCACGCCGGCCTCGCCGAGGGCGGCGACGATCAGCCGCGCGTCCTTCACGGCCCCGGTCAGCGCGAAGCTCACCGGGAACTCCCCGGCGGCCATCTGCGGGCCCTTGAGGTGGGCGTAGGGCGTGTCGACCGCGCCGCCCTCGATGGCCGCCAGCCAGTCGGCCGGGTCCAGCCCTAGCCCCTGGGCCATCGCCACGGACTGGGCGATGCCGGCGGTCACCGAGAGCACCCAGGCGTTGGCGACCAGCTTGAGCCGGCTGCCCCGCCCGGCCTCGCCCAGCCACAGCGTCCGGCTGCCGACCGCGTCCAGCACCGGGGCGAGCAGCTCCTCGACGTCGGCGCGGGGTCCGCTGGCCAGCATCACCAGCGTGCCGGTGTCCGCCGGCTGCCTGGTCCCCAGGACGGGGCAGTCGACCAGCACCAGGCCCAGCTCGCGGGCCACCTCGACGGTGCGGTCGGCGCCCTCGATGCCGACCGTGGTGGTCTGCAACCAGACCGTCCCGGGCGCCGGGGCGGCCTGCCGCACCACCTCGATCGCGGAGTCCGCGTCGAAGAGCATGGTGAGGACGACGTCGGCCCCGCGGACGGCCTCGGCGGCGTCGTCGAAGGCCTGCGCGCCGTCCCCGGCGAGGACGCGGGCCTTGGCTGCGTCCCGGTTCCAGGCCCGGACCGGGAGCCCTGCGCGCAGCAGCGAGCGGGCCATGCCGGCGCCCATGGTGCCGGTGCCCAGCACGGCCACGGTGGGGGTGGGGGAGGTCGTCATGCCCCGATCCTGCGGCGCCGCCGACGGGTCGGCCAGCGCGGGTGGGCCGGGGGCTGCCGGTAACCTCGGCGGCGCACCCGCCCCGTTAGCTCAGTGGTAGAGCACCCGCCTTGTAAGCGGAAGGTCGTCCGTTCAATCCGGACACGGGGCTCCGTCCGGGCCGGTCCGCGGGCCCGTCGTCACCGCGCGGACGCCGCGGTCCCGTGCCAGGGTCGGGGTCCCGCCACCGGGTCCGACCGGTGGCCCTGCGGTGGGAGAACCGTTGAGCGACCACGTGTACCGGCTGAGCGAGATCGTCGGCAGCAGCACCACCAGCGTCGACGACGCGATCAGGACCGCCGTCCGGAAGGCCTCGGAGACCGTCCGCAACATCGAGTGGTTCCAGACCCAGGAGATCCGCGGTCAGGTCGTCGACGGTGACGTCCAGTACTTCCAGGTGACGATGAAGATCGGCTTCCGCGTCGAGGACTGAGCTCAGCCCAGCACCACGTCGGCGCCCCGGACGGACACCGCCAGCGGCGTGAGGCCGGTGGTCGCCGGCCCGGCCAGCACGTCGCCGGTGTCCGGCGCGAACTCCGAGCCGTGACAGGGGCAGCCCAGACCGCCGCCCACGAGTGCCCGCACCCGGCAGCCCTGGTGCGGGCACTCGGCGTCCCAGGCCACGACGGCGTCCTCCCCGGTGCGCACCACCAGCACCCGGCGGCCGTCGACCTCGATGTCGAGGGCGCCCTCCTCGGGCACGTCGGCCAGGGCGGTGATCGGGTCCCCGGGGCCGGCCCCCTCGACGGAGGGGACGCCGCCGCACGCGGTGAGGGCCAGGGTCAGGCCGCCGGCGCCCAGCAGGGCTCGTCGGGACAGGCAGGGCGGGTGCACGGAGGACCTCCGGGGGAGCGGGCGGGGCCCCAGTCTGGCGGTCAGTCGTAGCTGCCGGCGCCGTCCCGGCGGTACCGGGCGTGCTTCTCCACCGAGTCGCGCTCCGCCCGCCGGGCGCGGACCCGGGCCGCGGTGCCCGGCGGCCAGCCGGCCTTCACCGCCCGGTGCTCGGTGGTCTCCACCATGTAGGCCGCGGAGAACAGCAGGCCCAGGAAGACCCCACCGCCGGCCGCGGCTGCCCGGAACCCGAAGGGCACCGGGACGGCGAGCAGGACCACCAGCAGGACCGGGGACAGCTGCACGAGCGCGCGGACCAGGTGTCGCACCGCCCAGGTGCGCCGGGTGGTGTCGGCGAGCACCCAGTCGCGGTGCTCCGCGGGCAGTCCACCGCCCAGGGCGTACCAGACCCACCGGACGGGGCCGGGACGCGTGGGCACGGGACCAACGGTAGGCGTTCTGTGCGCCCGCTGGGAGACCGGACGCGGGCCCATCCGGGCGTGCCGGGGACCCCGAACGGCCCTCGGAGTTCCGCATCCGCCCGGTGCGGCTTGACTGAGCCCACTTGTGGCCGTAGACACACGCTGCATCGGTCGGTCGGGCGAGGAGGTCACGTGTACGCGGAGGAACGCCAGGAGCACATCCTGCGGGCCGCCCGGTCCGCCGGCCGGGTCGAGGTCACCGAACTGGCGGCCGAGCTCGACGTCGCCCCGGAGACGATCCGCAAGGACCTCACCGCCCTGGAGCGGGTCGGCGTCGTCCGCCGGGTCCACGGCGGCGCCATCCCGGTCGAACGACTGGGCTTCGAGCCCGCCGTCGCCGCCCGCGACGTGGTGCTCACCGCGGAGAAGGAGCGGATCGCCAAGGCCGCGATCGCCGAGCTGCCCGAGGACGGCGCGGTGCTGATCGACGCAGGCACCACGACCGCCCGGCTGGCCGACCTGATGCCGACCGACCGCGAGCTCACCATCGTGACCAACGCGCTGCCGCTGGCCTGCAAGCTGGCCGCGTTCCCCAACCTGAACGTGCTGCTGCTCGGTGGCCGGGTGCGGTCGCGCACGCTGGCCTCCGTCGACGCCTGGGCGCTGTCCGCGCTGGCCGGGGTCTACGTCGACGTCGCCCTGCTGGCCACCAACGGCGTCTCCGTCGAGCGCGGGCTGACCACCCCCGATCCGGCCGAGGCCGCGATCAAGACGGCCATGATCGCCGCCGCCCGGCGGGTCGTGCTGCTGGCAGACCACAGCAAGGTGGGCCACGACCACTTCGCGCACTTCGGCGACCTCGAGTCGGTCGACCTGCTCATCACCGACACCGGGCTCGACGAGCGCACCGCCGCCGAGCTCGCCGCGGTCGGGCCGCGCGTGACCCGGGTGTGACCCGTCGCGCACGGTGAGAGGCTGACGGCAACGCCGCACCACCCCAGACCAGAGGAGCGCCGTCCCATGGCGAGCATCGAAGGCAACGACGTCCGCAAGCTGGTCATCGCGTGTGACGCGGGCATGGGCAGCAGCGTGCTGCTGGCCAACCAGCTCAAGAAGCGGCTGCGGGGCAGCGACGTCGTCGTCGTGCACAGCCCGGTCGACTCGATCCCCGGGGACGCCGACCTGGTGCTGACCCACTCCAAGCTCGCCGACCGAGCCCGCGGCTTCGCCGGGCAGCGCCCCGTCGTCCCCTTCGACCTGTTCGTCGGTGACCCGGCCGTCGAGGGCGTCGTCACCGCGATCATCGCCGGCACCACCATCGAGGGCTGACCGGCGGTGACCGAGGACCTGGTCACCGGGCTGCTGCACCCCAGCCGGATCGTGCTGGACGGGCGCGCCGTCGACAAGGCCGACGCCGTCGGTCAGGCCGGGGCGATGATGCTGGCCGCCGGGGCCGTCGACCAGGCCTACGTGGACTCGATGCTCGAGCGCGAGGAGTCGGTCTCCACCTACATGGGCGAGGGCGTCGCGATCCCGCACGGCACCAACGCGGCCAAGGGCGGGGTCGCGGCCGACGTGCTGACCGTGGTCCGCTACCCGGCCGGGGTGGACTGGGGCAACGGCCGGGCCGAGATCGTCATCGGGATCGCAGCCACCGGCGAGGGCCACCTGCCGGTCCTCGCCGCGCTGGCCCACGTGCTGATGGACCCCGACCGGGCGGCCGCGTTGCGCGGTGCGACCACGGTCGACCAGGTGCTGGAGCTGCTCACCGCGTCGGAGGAGGACCAGGACTGACCGTCGCGGGGTGACCGCCGTCGGGTCCCGGGGGTGCCAGGATGCCGGCGTGCAGCCGCCCCAGCCTCCGTACGGCCAGCCCCCGTACGGCCAGCCCTCCTACGGCCAGCCCTCCTACGGTCAGCCCTCCTACGGCCAGCCGCCGTACGGGCAGTCGTTCCCCCAGCCCGCCCCGCTGGGACCCCCGCCGCGGGTGTCGGCCGGGGTGCGCGCGATCGGCCTGGTGGCCCTCGGCGTCGCCCTGGTCGGGCTGGCGGTCTTCGGCGGGTACGAGACCGCGCTGCACGAGGCCGGCAAGCTCGAGGCGGTGCTGTGGTTCCTGCCCGCGATCGCGGCGCTGCTGGCGATGACGGCGGTGTGGCAGGACACCGTGTTCGCCCTGCGCTGCGACGGGCGGGTCCTCGTCGGCACCGGGCTGCTGGGCAGGCAGGGCGTGGACCTCGCCCGGCTCACCGCGGTCACGTCCGCGGTGGCCGCCCGGTCGGTGACCGTGCAGCTGCGCGACGACGCCGGAGGGGTGTCCTTCGACGCCGAGCACCTCGTCAAGGCCGGGCAGCCGGCCTTCGACGCGGTCGGGCGCGCGGTCTGGGACGGCCAGCAGCAGCGCCGCTACGTGGTACCGGTCGGTGCGGCGGGGGTCTGGGGCATGCCGACGCTGCCGGGCGCACCGGCCAACGGGAAGAGCGGCGCCACGCCCAAGGCGCTGACGATCGTGGGTCTGCTGGTGGCCGGGCTCGTGGTCGGCCTGCTGCTGGGTCTCTGACACCCGGGGGTCAGAGCCGGCCGACCCAGGAGTTCGCGGTCGCGGCCTCCTCGTAGTCCAGCTCCTGCAGCACCGCCCGCATCACCTCGTCGTCCAGGTGGCCCTTGTCGCGCTCCTCCATCAGCACCCGGCGCTGCACCTCGATGATCTCCTGGCGCACCCGGTGGAACACCTGCGCGCGCGTGCGGCTGCGGTCGGCGTCCTCCCGCTCCTCGGCGCGGACCGAGGCCGACATCGACCGAGCCCGGGCCAGCAGCGGGCCGCGGATGCGCTCGGCCACGGCGTGGGCACGCTCGGGGCCGACCCGCTCGGCGAGCTCCTGCTCGACCTCGGCGATCCGCTCCATCGCCGCCGCGGTCGCCCGCTCGGCCAGGTGCACCTCGGCCTCGGCGTCCCGGCGGGCCTGGTCGGGGTCCTGCACGTCCAGGCGGCGGATCAGCCACGGCAGGGTCAGGCCCTGCAACAACAGGGTGCCGATCGCGGCGGTGAAGGCCAGCAGCTGCAGCACGTCGCGGTCGGGGAAGTCCGCCGGCACCGCGGCGGCCGCGGCCAGCGTCACCACCCCCCGCATGCCGGTCCAGGAGATGACCGCCTGGTGCCGCCAGCCGGGCCGGTGCGACCGGGAGGACCGCCGGGCCCACGGCCGGGGGAGCCGGCGCAGCGCCTCGACGGCGAAGACGAACAGCGGCCGGACGACGATCGCCGTCCCCAGCACCGCCAGCGCGGCCCCCACCAGGGCGCTGTTGGACCGCTGCGAGGCCTCCACCGACTCCACGACGTAGCGCAGCTGCAGCCCGATCAGCGCGAACACCACGGCCTGCAGCAGCAGGTCCAGCGAGCTCCACAGCGGGCGTTCCTGCAGCCGGCTGGCGTACCCGGCCTCGGGGGACTTGTGCCCCAGGTAGAGCCCCGCGGCGACCACCGCCAGCACACCGGACCCCTCCAGCTCCTCGGCGAGCAGGTAGGCGGCGAAGGGGACCACCAGACCCAGCACCGACGTCACCACCGGGTCGTCCAGGCGCAGCCGCAGGGCGTGCACGACGACGCCGATGAGCAGGCCGAGGGCGACGCCGACCCCGACCGCCAGCCCGAAGGTCTCCGCCGCCACGCCCCAGTCCAGCCCGAGCACCCCGCCGCCGACGCCGAACACCGCGGCCAGCGCCACCTTGTAGAAGGTGAGCGACGCGGCGTCGTTGATCAGGCTCTCGCCCGAGAGCACCGTCATCACCGGACGGGGCAGGCCCAGCTGGCGGCCGATCGCGGCGGCGGAGACGGCGTCCGGCGGGGCGACGACCGCGCCCAGCACCAGCGCCGCGGGCAGCGGCAGCCCGGGCACCACCCAGTGCGCGACGAGCGCCACCACCACCGCGGTGACGACGACGAGCACCACGCCCAGCTGCACGATCGGGCGCAGCAGGGCCCGGAAGTCGGCGTAGGAGACCTCGAGTGCCGCCGAGTACAGCAGTGGTGGCAGCACCACGGCCAGCAGCAGGTCGCCGTCGATGGCGAACTCCGGGACGCCGGGCACGTAGCTGGCCACGAAGCCGACCAGCACCAGCAGCAGCGGTGCCTGCCAGCCCAGTCGGCGGGCGGCCGCGGCCACCGCGATCGCACCCACGGCCAGTGCCAGCAGCTGTGCGCCCTCCACGGGGCCCCTCTCCTCGTGCGGTCGTGGCGCCGGGGCCGTCGCCGGGGCGCCGCTGGTTTGGGGGTCCCCCTCGACGGTGCATCCCCGGGAGGAGTCCCGCAGCCCGTGGGGGCCACCGCCGTCAGGAGTCCAGCATGTCCGAGCACGAGCAGGTCCACGCGTGAGTGGTCAGGTGGTCGTCGTCACGGGCGCCAGCGGCGGCATCGGGCGGGCCACCGCGGTCGCGTTCGCCCGGCGTGGTGACCGGGTGGCGCTGCTGGCCCGCGGCGAGGTCGGGCTGGCCGCCGCGGCCGAGGAGGTCCGCGCCGCGGGTGGCACGCCGCTCGTCGTGCCGGTCGACGTCGCCGACGCCGACGCGGTCGAGGCCGCCGCGTCCCGGGTGGAGGCCGAGCTGGGCGAGATCGACGTCTGGGTCAACGTGGCCTTCACCGCGGTCTTCGCCCCGTTCGCCGAGCTCACCCCCGCCGAGTACGCCCGGGTGACCGAGGTCAGCTACCTGGGGTTCGTGCACGGCACGATGGCCGCGCTGCGCCGGATGCGCCCCCGGGACCGGGGCGTCGTGGTGCAGACCGGGTCGGCGCTGGGTCGCCGCGGCATCCCGCTGCAGAGCGCCTACTGCGGGGCCAAGCACGCGGTGAAGGGGTTCACCGAGTCGCTGCTGACCGAGCTGAGGGCGGAGGGCAGCAACGTGCACGTGACCCGGGTGGACCTGCCCGGGGTCAACACCCCGCAGTTCAGCTGGGTGCTGAACAAGATGCCGAAGCGGCCGCAGCCGGTGGCCCCGATCTACTCCCCGGAGCTGATGGGCCGGGTGATGGTGCACGCCGCGGAGCACCCGCGCCGGCGCGCCTGGTGGATCGGCACCCCGACGGTCTACACGGTGCTGGGCGCCGAGGTGTGGCCCCAGTTCATGGACTGGTACCTGGCCCGTGGCGGCATCGAGGGTCAGCTCACCGACGTCGACGCCTCGCCCGCGGACCCGGCGAACCTGTACGAGCCCGCCGACGGCGAGGGCGGCCGGGACTTCGGCGCCGAGGGCCGGTTCACCGACCAGCAGTGGACCTGGGACGCCCAGATCTGGGCCAGCAGGTACCACGGCACGGTCGCCGCGGTGGCCGGTGCGGGCCTGGCCGGGGGAGTGGCGGCGTTGCTGCGGCGGCGCCGCGGCTGACGACACCGGGCGCCTAGGGTGCGGCCGTGAGCGAGCAACGCGCCGGGGTCCTGATGGGCCTGGCCGCCTACGGGCTGTGGGGCCTCTTCCCGCTGTACTTCCCGCTGCTGGAACCCGCGCAGGGCGTGGAGATCGTGGCGCACCGGATCGTCTGGTCGCTGGTGTTCGTGGCCGTCCTGCTGACGGTGCTGCGCAAGTGGACCCTGGTGCGTCGGGCGGTGGTCGACCGGCGCACGATGCTGGTCCTCGCCGTCGCCGCGGTGCTGATCACCGGCAACTGGCTGACCTTCGTGATCGCGGTCAACTCCGGCCACGTGGTGGAGACCTCCCTCGGGTACTTCGTCAACCCGCTGGTGAGCGTCCTGCTGGGCGTGGTGGTCTTCCGGGAGCGGCTGCGCAAGCTCCAGTGGCTCGCCGTGGGGATCGCGGCGCTGGCGGTCGTGGTCCTCACCGTCGACCACGGCCGGCCGCCCTGGATCGCGCTGTTGCTGGCCGGCACCTTCGCCACCTACGGGCTGATGAAGAAGCTGGTCCGGGTGGAGGCCGCGCCGGGCCTGCTGCTGGAGACGCTGGTGCTCGTGGTCCCGGCGCTGGTGGTCATCGGGGTGCTGCAGGCCCGGGGGACCGGCACCGTCGGCGACGCCGGGGGCGGGCACGTCCTGCTGCTGCTGAGCTCGGGGGTCGCCACCGCGATCCCGCTGCTGCTCTTCGCCGCGTCCACCCGGCGGGTCCCGCTGTCCACGGTGGGCCTGCTGCAGTACCTGACCCCGCTGATGCAGCTGGCCATCGGCGTGTTCGTCTACGGCGAGCCCATGCCGCCGGCCCGGCTGGTGGGCTTCGCCGTGGTCTGGCTGGCCCTGGCGGTCTTCACCGTCGACAGCCTGCGGGCGGCCCGCGCGCAGCGGCGGACGGCGCCCGAACCGGTGCCCGCCGGCCTCTGAGGCCGGAGTTGTCAGAGGTTCGTGGCACCGTCGTCAGCGGGTCGGGGACGGAGTCGTCCGATGGCTCTCGGTGACGCCACTGGGGGCCGTGGACCGGAGGGTGCGGGTGGTGCGGACGCGCACTCACCGGGTCCCTGCGGGCCTCCGCCGAGGGGGTTAGCGTCGGGTCTCACCCCCTCGGCGACCCCGGTCCCGCACGCCCTGCGACCGCCCGCCGAGCTTCCCCGCCAGACCTGGAGGACCCCCCACCGATGAGCAGCGACGCCGCCCCCGCCACCCCGCTCCACACCTCGCTCCACGCCTCGGACGCGACCGGTGACGTGGACGGCGACGGCCTCGTCGGCGAGTCCTCCGGGCTGCCGCGGCGGGAGCGCGACGTGCTGGCGTTCGAGCGGCAGTGGTGGCGGTACGCCGGGGCGAAGGAGGCCGCCATCAAGGAGCAGTTCGGCCTCTCGGCGACCCGGTACTACCAGGTGCTCAACACCGTCATCGACCGGCCCGAGGCGCTGGCCGCCGACCCGCTGCTGGTGCGCCGGCTGCGCCGGATGCGGGCCACCCGCCAGCGGCAGCGCTCGGCCCGCACCCTGGGCATCGACCTCTAGGGGCGACTAGGGTCGGTCACCGTGGGGAGGCATGGGACACCGGACGGTGAGCTGAGCCCGGCGGACGGTGACCCCGGTCGTCCGGTCGGCGACGACGACCCGTCCGCCCCCCGCCCCGACGACGACCAGCTGACCACCCTGGGCCGTCGCACCCGCGCCGAGCGGCGCCGCGAGGGGCTGCTCCCCCCGGGGGAGGACCCGCTGTCCGGGCGTCCGGTGCGTGCTGTGCGGCCCACCCCGCCCCCGCCGCCCTCCCGCAGCGCCGACGCCGCACCCGCCGTCCCCGCACCCGCCGTCCCCGCACCCGCCGGCCAGACACCGCCGCCGGGAC
>NZ_CEEDOS010000040.1:0-42524 GCF_979256525.1 Klenkia sp. AC732
CGTCGGCGTCGGCGGAGACCGCGGCGGGGGAGAGCCCCGAGGAGACCGCCGCGTGAGCGCCACCGTCGGACTGACCGTCACCCACCGCCGGTACGTGCCGCACGCGCAGGCCCACTACGGCGGCTCGCTGGTCGACGGCGCCTACACCCTGGGCCTGTTCGGCGACGTCGCCACCGAGGTCGCGGTCGTCGGGGACGGCGACGAGGGGCTGCTCGCCGGGTACAGCGAGGTCCGCTTCCTGGGACCGGTGCAGGCCGGCGACGTGCTGGAGGCCTCCTGCGAGGTGGTCCGGGTCGGCCGGCGCAGCCGGACGCTGCGCTGCTGGGCCGACGTCGTCGCCCGCGCGGAGCCCGCGCGGGGCCCGTCGGCGGCGGGCGTGCTGGACCCGCCGCTCCGCGTGGTAGAGGCCACCGCCACCCTCGTCGTGCCGGAAGCGTCGTGACGCACGGCAGCGACTCGGTCACATTTTGGTCACGGCCTGCCGCTGGTGTCCCGATGACCTGTCCGTCCGGCGTGTCGGCTCCTAGGGTCTGACCGCTCGCACGATGCGGTCCCGACCTGTCTCGGGGCCACCCGGGCGGCACCCCGCGCCACCAGACAACGACGGGTGCGGACGCAACCGGCGTCCGGTCCGACGGCCCGAAGGCGCGGGGTGCCGTCGCCGGGGAGCTGACGCCGGCCCCCGCCCCCCGGGTGGGATGCTGGTGGTCCCGCGCCGCCCGGCGCGGACCAGCGAGGGGAGTGCCGGCAGTGGCAGCGACCGGCACGGTCGAACGGGCGGTCCCGCCCGCCGACGACGACACCCCCCGCACCCGCCGCCCGGCCACCGCGCTGCTGGGCCGCACGCTGCTGGCCGCGGGCGGTGGCCTCGCCCTGTTCTTCGCGTTCCCCGGCTTCGACCTCTCCTGGCTGGCTCTGGTCGGGCCGGCGACGCTGTCGCTCGCCGTCCACGGCACCCGCTTCCGCACCGGGCTCTGGCTGGGCCTCGTGCACGGCCTGGCCTTCTTCGTCCCCCTGCTGTCCTGGACCGGCGTCTACGTCGGGTCCTTCCCCTGGCTGGCGCTGGCCACCGCCGAGTCGCTCTACGTCGCGGTGCTGGGCGGCGCGCTCGCCGTCACCGCCGGCGTCCGCGGCTGGCCGCTGTGGGCAGCAGCGCTCTGGGTGGGCCAGGAGGCCGTGCGCGGCCGCTGGCCCTTCGGCGGCTTCCCCTGGGGACGGCTGGCCTTCAGCCAGGCGGAGGGGCCCTTCACCGGGCTGGCCGCCTACGGCGGGACCGCGCTGGTCAGCTTCGCCGTCGCCCTCACCGGCACGCTGCTCGCCGCCGCGGTCCTCGCCCTCCTCCGCGCCCGCCGCACGGACGCGCTGCGCGCGCCCGCCGTCCGCGCCGGGGCCGCGGCCGTCGTCGTCGCCCTCGCGGTGCCGGTCCTGGGCTGGGTCGCTGCGCTGCCGCTGCCCGGCGCCTCGCTGACCGAGGGTGGACCCACCCGGGTCGTCGCCGTCGTCCAGGGGAACGTGCCCCGGGCCGGCCTGGACTTCAACGCCCAGCGCCGGGCGGTGCTGGACAACCACGTGCGGGAGACCCAGGCGCTGGCGCTGCAGGTCGACACCGGCGAGGTGGCCCAGCCCGACCTCGTCGTCTGGCCGGAGAACAGCTCCGACATCGACCCCTACCGCAACGCCGACGCGGCCGCGGCCATCAGCACCGCCGCCCGCGCCATCGGCGCCCCGATCCTGGTCGGTGCAGTCGTCAGCGGCCCGGGGGAGTTCCTCAGCAACACCGCGATCGTCTGGGACCCCGAGACCGGGCCGGGGGACACCTACGTCAAGCGCCACCCGGTGCCCTTCGCAGAGTACATCCCCCACCGCGACTTCTTCCGGTTCTTCAGCTCCCAGGTCGACCTGGTCCGCAACGACTTCGCCGCCGGCGAGGGCGTGGGCACCCTGGACGTCGGCGGCGCCCGCATCGGGGACGTCATCTGCTTCGAGGTCGCCTACGACGGCCTGGTCCGCGACGTCGTCGACGCCGGGGCCACCATGCTGGTCGTCCAGACCAACAACGCCACCTTCGGCTACACCGACGAGAGCCCCCAGCAGCTGGCCATGGGCCGGCTGCGTGCCGTCGAGTTCGGCCGGTCGGTCGTGATGGCCTCCACCAGCGGGATCAGCGCCGTCATCGCCCCCGACGGCACCCTGGTCCGCAGCTCCGGGCTGTTCACCGCGGCGACCTTCGTGGAGGAGATCGCCCAGCGGGACGGTCGGACCCTCGCCTCCCGCGTCGGCGCCGGACCGGAGTGGGTGCTGACCGCACTGGGTGTCGCCGCATTCGCCGGTGTCGTGGGCTCGGGGGTCATCCGCCGCCGGGCTCTGCGACGAACCCCGGCGTGACCTCCCCGAGCGACCGCGTGCTGGTCGTCGTCCCCACGTACAACGAGGTCGAGAGCCTGGCCGGGGTGCTGGACCGGCTGCACGCCGCCGTCCCCACCGCGCACGCGCTGGTCGTCGACGACGGCTCACCCGACGGCACCGGCGCGCTCGCCGACGCGCTGGCGCAGGCCGACGAGCGGGTGCACGTGCTGCACCGCACCGAGAAGTCCGGGCTGGGCCCGGCCTACGTCGCCGGCTTCGCCTGGGCCCGGGCCCAGGGCTGGCCGGTCGTCGTCGAGATGGACGCCGACGGGTCGCACCCGCCGGAGCAGCTGCCGGACCTGTTGGCCGCGCTGGAGGACGCCGACCTCGTGCTGGGCTCCCGGTACCTGCCCGGCGGCCGGGTCGAGGACTGGCCGTGGTTCCGGCTGGCCATCTCCCGGGTCGGGAACGTCTACACCCGGTGGGCGCTGCGGCTGCCCCTCACCGACGCCACCGGCGGGTTCCGGGCCGCGCGGGCCGACCTGCTGGCCCGGCTGCCCTTCGAGGAGGTGGCCAGCCAGGGCTACTGCTTCCAGGTCGACTGGGCCTGGCGGGCGGTCCGCAGCGGGGCCCGGGTGGTCGAGGTGCCGATCGTCTTCACCGAACGTGCCGCGGGCAGGAGCAAGATGAGCTCCTCGATCGTTGGAGAGGCACTGGCCCGGGTCACCTGGTGGGGTGTCCTGGACCGGGTGGCCGACCGGCTGCCCGGTCGGGTGTCCCGGCCGGTACCGGCACGATCGCAGGTCGCCGGGGGTCGCTGACCTCCGCCTGCGGCCGGAGAGAGGGAGCACATGAGCAGCCGACTGCGCACCGCACTGGGCCTGGGCGCACTGGCCGAGGTCCTGGTCTTCATCGCCGTCGCAGCGTGGATCGGGGTGGGCTGGACCATCCTGGCCACCCTGGCGACCAGCGCGCTGGGCTGGGTCCTGCTGGCCCGGCAGGGCACCAAGACCCTCGCCGAGCTGCGCCTGCGCGCCCAGGAGCACCGCGCCCCGGGCACCGTCCTCGGGGACGCCGGCCTGATCGCCGCCGGCGGCCTGCTGATGGTCCTGCCCGGCTTCATCGGCGACCTGCTGGGCCTGCTGTGCCTGCTGCCGGGCACCCGCAAGCTGCCCCGCGCGCTGATCGCCCGCGCCGTGCTGAACAGGCTGCCCGACCGCGCCCGCGGACCGGTGCACGTCCGCAGCACCCGGACGGCGGAGTTCACCACCGACGGCCCGCACCGCACGACCAGCACCCGCGGCCCGGCCGTCATCGAGGGCAGCGTCGTCGAGGGCAGCGTCGTGGGGGAGCCGAGCCCCGAGCGCTGAGCCCGGCCCGGACGCAGAACGGCCCCGGTCCTGGTGGACCGGGGCCGTTCTGCTGTCAGCTGTCGCTCAGCTGGGGACGCGGGTGCGGCGGCTCTTGAGGACGTCGAGGCGCTCGGCCAGGACCTCCTCGAGGTCGTCGACGCTGCGACGCTCCAGCAGCATGTCCCAGTGCGTGCGCGGGGGCTTCACCTTCTTGGGGGCCGGCTCCGCGCCGCCCACCAGCTTGGCGGGCGCGCCGTCGTACTTGCACTCCCAGGTGTCGGGGAGCTCGGCGTCGTCGGCGAACGGCACCGTCACGACGTGGTTCTGGGGGCACCGGTACTCGGCGTACTGCCGCTCGATCGGCGCCGTGTTGCGCTCGGTCTCGTAGCTGACGCTGCCCAGTCGGCTGCCGCGCAGGGAACGCTCGCCCATGGCACACCGTCCTCTCGTGCTCGTGTCGGTCCGTGACGTGGTCCCACGGTGTCTGCCCACCCGGTGACCACTGCACGCGCGACCGAGGTCATCGGTGCGGCGGTGTCGTCCGGGGGAGTCAGGAGGACCAACGACGGAAGTCGGACGGAGATTCCGTCTCGTCAGTCGCCCATCATCGCACGGACACCTCGTGGTCAGCCACCCTCTCCCCGGACAGGGTGAGCTGTCCGGGACCGGTCGGGGTGGGGCCGAGCTGCCCGCGGACGTGGTGTCGGCGGCACAGCACCTGGTACCTCACGTCGTCCCCCGCGGTGGGGGTGGCCACGGTGTCGGCGACGACGACCGTCTCGCCCTCACGCACCATCGCGCCGTCGACGACCCGGGCGTTGAGCAGCCCGGGCAGGCCGCACCAGCACAGCACCTCGACCTGGATCCGCTGGACGTCGTCGGCGAGCTCGAACAGGCGCCGCGTGCCGGTGAACAGCTGGGCGCGGAAGTCGGTGGTCAGCCCGAAGGCGTAGACGTCGACGTGCGACTCGTCGACGAGCTCGGCCAGCTGCTCGACCTGCCGACCGGTGAGGAACTGGGCCTCGTCGACGATGACGTAGTCGACCCGGTGCCCGTCGGCCCAGCGCCCGCGCACCAGCAGCCGGACGTCGACGTCGGGGTCGAGCTCGACGGCCTCGCGGGACAGCCCGACCCGGCTGCTGATCTGCGGGGCGGCGGACCGGTCGCCCTGGGTCAGCCGCAGGCCGTGCCGGCCCTGCCGGCTCTGGTTGTGGTCGACCTGCAGGGCCAGGGTGGACTTCCCGCAGTCCATCGGGCCGTGGAAGAAGGTCAGGTGCGCCGGGGCGGCGTGCCGTCGGCGGTCGCCGGCGACGGGGACGAACGGCGGCAGGGGAGAGGGGGTCACAGACGCTCCGGAGGGGTGTTGCCGGCCTCGAGGACGGCGCGGCGCATCGGCAGCCGGGCCAGCAGCACGAAGCCGGCGACGAAGAAGACGACGAGGCTGATGATGGCCAGCCGGTAGGAGCCGGTGAGCTGGTAGGTCAGACCGAACGCCAGCGGGCCCAGCCAGCTGGTGCCGCGGTCGCTGATCTCGTAGAAGCCGTAGTACTCGGCCTCCTTGCCCAGCGGGATGAGGTGGCTGAACAGCGAGCGGGACAGTGCCTGGGTGCCGCCCTGCACGAGCCCGATGACCGCGGCCAGGGCGTAGAACTGGGCGGCGGCGCCCTCCTGCAGGGTGAAGGCGGCGACCAGCACCAGGGTCCAGGCGACCAGGCAGCCCAGCACGGTGCGCTTGGCGCCGTAGCGGGCCGCGACCCGGCCCAGGCCCAGGGCGCCCGCGATGGCGACCACCTGGACCATGAGGATCGCGCCGGTGAGCACCGACTGGTCCAGGCCCAGCTCCTCGGTGGCGTAGAGCGCCGACAACGAGATGACGGTCTGCACGCCGTCGTTGAAGAGCAGGTAGGCGCCCAGGAACCACAGCGTGAGCGGGAAGGCCCGCATCTCCCTGAGCGTGGTGGCCAGCTGCTTGAACCCGCTCCCGGTCCGGCCCACGGCGGCGGCCACCGGCCGGTTGCGGAGCCGGGACACCGTGAACACGGTGAAGGTGCCCCACCACAGCCCCGCGGTGGCCAGGCAGATCCGCACCGCCTCGCCCTCGGTGAGACCCAGGGAGTCCCGGGAGACGTAGAGCACCAGGTGCACGGCCAGCAACAGGGCGCCGCCGACGTAGCCGACCGCCCAGCCCCGGCTGGAGACCCTGTCCCGCTCGTCGGGTGCAGCCAGGTCGGGCAGCCAGGCGTAGTAGACGACGGTGGCGGCCCCGAAGCTGATGTTGGCCAGCACGAAGAGCCCCGCGCCCAGCAGGTAGCGGCCGTCGGAGACGAAGAACAGGCCCGTGCAGGACAGCGCGCCCAGCGCGGCGAACCCGCCGAGCAGCTCGCGCCGCCGTCCGGTGCGGTCGGCGATCGCCCCGGTGACCGGCAGGACGACGACCTGGACGACGACGGAGAACGACAGCACGAAGGAGAACCAGCTGCCCGGGTCGATGCCCAGGAAGCCCAGCTCGCCGTCCGGGCCGGCCGCGTCGCGGGCCACCGAGGTCAGGTAGGGCCCGAGGAAGACGGTGGTGACGCTGGTGTTGAACACCGACATCGCCCAGTCGTAGGAGTACCAGCCGGTGCGCTCGCGCCGCAGGGCGCGGTCGACCGGGGGCGCGCTGGGGGCGTGGGTCACGGCCGCAGGGTGTCAGGCGGGGACGGGGCGGGTCCAGCACCGGGCACGTCGGCGGGCACGCGTCCTCCCGGGTAGGCAGCGACGGCCGTGGTCGGCCGGGTGGGGTCTCCGAAGGCGATCCGGTCGGTGGGCTCGCCGGCGCGCAGCGGCACCAGCCCCCGGGTGATCGCCGCGGTGATCCGCATCCGGGCCCGGTGCGCGTCACCGACCCGACCGGCCTCCAGGTCCTCCAGCGGCACGGGCGGTCCGACGTGCACCCGGAGGGCCGGCTGGCGCCACAGCGCGCGGGCCAGGGTGCGCAGCTTGCCCCAGTCGTTGGCGTACTGCAGGACCTCGTGGGCTCCCCACTGGCTGATGGGGAGCACCGGCACCCGGGTCTCCAGGGCCAGCCGGGCCAGACCGGTGCGGCCCTTCTCGGGCCACCCGTCGGGGGCCAGCCCGACCCGGCCCTCGGGGTACACGGCCATGTGGCCACCGTGGTCCAGGGCCACCCGGACGACGCGCAGGGCGTGCGCGGCGACGTCGGTGCCCCGCTCGACCCGGACCCCGCCGGACCGCTCCAGCACCGCGCCCACGAGGGGGGCGCCGATGATGCCGCCGGTGGCCATGAACCGCGGGGCAACGCCCAACCGGTGGAAGGCGGCGCCGATGACGAAGGAGTCGTAGTCCCCGATGTGGTTCCCGGCCAGGATCAGCGGCCCGTCCCGCAGCTCGGGCGGGATCTCCCCGGTGATGACGACCCGGCCGAACAGCGATACCGCGGGGGAGACGGTGCGCAGCAGCGCCCGCCACCCCCACCACGGCGGTGCGGCGGCGATGGCCAGCTCGCGGGCGAACCAGTCCGGGTCGGAGTCGGCCACCTGGTCGGCGAGGTCGGCGGGCAGCGGGGGTGGCGTGGGACGCCAGGCCAGCAGCCGGTCCCGGAGGCTCACGTCGCGCTCCAGGCGCCCCGGCGGGTGAGCACCTCGCGCAACATGCTGGGCCGGTCGGTCATCACGCCGTCGACCCCCAGGTCCAGCACCCGGTCCACCTCGGCCGGGTCGTCCACGGTCCACACGTGCACCTGCAGGCTGCGCTCGTGTGCGGCGGCGATGAACCGCTCGTCGACCAGGGGCCGACCGCCCAGGTGCAACGGGACCTGCGCGCAGCCGGCCTGGATGCGGACCAGCCCGGCGGCACGCGGGGAGTAGGAGGACAGCCGGAGCGCGGCGACGCCCTTGGGCCCCAGCGAGGTGCACAGGTCCGGGCCGAGCAGCCGGCGGGCGGCCGCGACGCGGGCGTCGGAGAAGGAGGCCAGGCAGATCCGGTCCAGCACCCCGGTGCGCCGGATCAGCCGGGCCAGCGGGGCCAGCACGCCGGCGGCCTTGACGTCGATGTTGAACCGGACGTCGGGCCAGGCGGTGAGCAGGTCCTCCAGCGGCACGATCGGGTCCCGGCCGCCGATCAGCGCGGTGGACACCTCACTCCAGGGCAGGGCGTCGATCCGGCCGGTGTGGTCGGTGACCCGGTCCAGCGTGGGGTCGTGGAAGGCGACCAGGACGCCGTCGGCGGTGGCCCGGACGTCGGTCTCCAGGTACCGGTAGCCCAGGGCCACCGCAGCC
Organism: Klenkia sp. AC732; assembly: GCF_979256525.1. Classification (NCBI taxonomy): domain Bacteria; kingdom Bacillati; phylum Actinomycetota; class Actinomycetes; order Geodermatophilales; family Geodermatophilaceae; genus Klenkia; species Klenkia sp. AC732. The sequence goes on from NZ_CEEDOS010000040.1 coordinate 7,976, forward strand.
TCGAAGGCCGGCTGGGTGTTCTCGACGTGCTCGATGGCCCCGCCGCGGTGGGCGATCGCCAGAGGCGTCGGCGCGTCGAGGTAGGCGAAGCGCGAGCCGGGCACGGCGACACGCTAGGACGGCCCGTGGAGCCCATGCCTGCCGGGGGTCCCCGGGCGTGTCCCGGCAGCTCCGGGTGATGATCCGTCTACGGTCTGCGACGTGGTGGCAGAGCAGCTGGCGGTGCCGGGGACGGCGTCCGCGGAGTCCGTGGCGGACCCGACGTCGACCGTCCGGGTGCGCCGCTCCCGCCGGCGCGCGCCGGCCGAGGTCGAGGAACGCCGGTGCGGCTGGTGCCGCAGCGTCCTGCCTGCCCAGGAGTCCGTGGGGCGGCCTCGGCTGTACTGCGGCCAGGCCTGCCGCCAGCGCGCCTACGAGCAGCGGTCCGCGACCGCGAAGGCCGGCCTGTCGCCCGATGTGGTGCTGGTGACCCGGACCGAGCTCGACGGGCTCCAGGACCGGCTGTTCCAGCTGCGCTGTGCCCTCGAGGACGTGCAGACCCTGATGACCGAGAAGCCCACGAAGGCCGAGCTGGAGAAGGCGCTGTCGGAGCTGATCCGCTCCACCGGGCGCCTGGACCGGTTGTGGCTGTCGGGCAAGAACGCCGGCTGAGAGCCGCTGGTCGACCTGGTTGCGTCAGCGTGACGCAACCAGGTCGAGGGGCAGGTCAGTCCGGGTCGGAGGGGACGTCGCCCGAGTCCGGGTTCTCGTTGCCGTGGTTGTAGACCGACCCCTGCTCGACGCTGGTCGGGTCGTTGCCGGACAGGTTGCTGGCACCGTCCTTGGGCGTGCCGGAGCGCTGCCCCAGACCCTCGGTGTCGCTGCACCCGGTGAGGGCGGCGCCGCCGCCGAAGAGCGCCAGAGCGGCGAGGACGGAGACGACGGGACGGCGGATCTGCATGCTGTGAGCGTAGGCGACCCGCCCGTCTGTCGCGCCCTCGACACCCACCTGCCGTCACCTGTATTCGTCACTGTGACCTTATGTGGTCTGTCCCGGTGGACCGAGGGGAGTGGCGCCCGGACGCGGCGTCGCCCACCGGGGGCTCGGTGGGCCCGGCGTAGAAGGTCTGGCACCGGTGAGGCCTGAGGTCGACGGCCGACGACGCCGGGCACGGTGGGCGATCGTGATCGACGGTCGACGCCCGCGGCGGTCGACGGCGCGGGCGCAGAGCCGCACGGGCGCCGCACACGGGGACGGACACCACCAGGACGACCGAACTCGACGGACCGGGCGCAAGCTGGTGCGCGTGCGAGCTGACCGCCGACGAGCGAGCACCGACGAGCGAGCACCGACGCGCAGTCGGCGGGCGACGACGTCACGGTCCGTCGGAGCACCCAGACGTCGGGTGGGCCACCCCTCCCGGCCCTCCACCTGTCACGCCGATAATCGACATTATGTCAACCACCGCCCTCGGCTGCTCGACTCAGACTGCGGCCAACGTCCGGCAGATCAGTCCTTGCTGGCACGGGAGTGAGCGACAACTCTTCTGTCTCCCACCGCGTCTGGCGCAGAACGGCCCGGGGGCTGAGGGGGGTGCCCGCGCGCAGAAGTCAGCTGCTGGTTGGTCTAGGCCGGTAGGTAGAGCGTCCGCGGGCTAGCTAGATGAGCAGGGGGCCGCGTGGGGCGCGGCCACCCTGTGGCGCCACGGCTCACGCGGCTCGTACCTCCGGCGCCTGACTGGTCCCGGACTTTGTGCCCGTCAGTCGTCCCGCCTTCGCTATTGCAGCAGTAAGGCGTCGCCGGAAGGGAGAGCAATCTGCCCCTCCCGACGCAAAGCGATCAGTGAAGTAGCTAGATGAGACGCTGCCATCCAGGGTCCGGTTGTCGGATCAAGGAGCTCTCCTGCTAGCCAATCAAAGTGCATCGCATAAAGATGGTCCCCCCCTTTCCGCTTCTTGGTTGGCGTGATCTCAACGTCTTCCTCGCCCCGTCGCACAATTAGGAAGAGGAACAAGTTGCGAACTTCCGGATTTGCTGTCCGTAGTGCTCCGTCGACCGGCTTGAGCATGATGTCCCGGGCGCGGAGAAAGTTCCGATGGACCACTCGAAAGCGTTCCACATCGTCGCTGGGTTCCGCGCGAAAGGAAACTTGAACCCAGTCTTCGAGGTCATTCATATTACGTACTCCAGTCATCGACAGTAGGGGCCCCGGAGGGCACCTCCCATGTTCGGCTCGGTAGGCCATCATGTGCATGTACTCCCAGGACAACGCCGGTCGCCGGGACCTGCTCCGATGAGCTCATGGACCCGCGAGAGGGCAAGCCTTCTCCGAACAGCAGAGGTGACCCGGGTGACCACGACCGCGCGCTGCCGTCGATCAAAGCTCGTCTGAGCTGACCCATCCGGGCGGGATCAGACGATGGCGTCGGCCAACAGCCCGGCGGCGACCAACCCGGCCCGCAGGTCGGCGACCTCGTCGTCGTCGAGCTCGACCAGGGGCTGCCGGACCCGACGGTCCCCCAGCACCCCGAGCAGCTCCAGCGCCGCCTTGGCCGTCGTGGCGCCGTAGTTGGGCACGCCCATCACCGCGTCGAAGGCCGGCAGCAGGCGGGTGTGCAGCGCCAGCGCCCCGGCGTGGTCACCGGCCAGGAACGCCTCGATCATCGCGCGCAGCTCGCGGCCGGCGGCGTGTGCGACGACGCTCACCGAACCCACGGCGCCGTAGGCCAGGTAGCCCAGCGTCAGGGCGTCGTCCCCGCAGTAGACCTCGTAGCCCAGGTCGACCAGCCGGGCCGCGTGCGCCGGGTTGCCGGTGGCGTCCTTGACGGCGACCACGGACGGGATCTCCCGGGCCGCGCGGTAGGTGTCCAGCGCGATCGACGACCCGGTGCGCCCGGGCACGTCGTAGAGCATGACCGGGATGTCGCTGACCGAGGCGACCGTGCGGAAGTGCTCGAGCACGCCCTTCTGGCTGGGCTTGTTGTAGTACGGCGTCACGACCAGCAGCCCGTCGGCGCCGATGTCGGCGGCCTGGCCGGCGATCTCCACCGAGTGCGCCGTGCTGTTGGTGCCCACCCCGGCGACGACCGCGGCCCGGTCCCCCACGGCCGCCCGCACCGCGGCCAGGATCTCGCCGTCCTCGGGCACCGTGGTCGTGGGCGCCTCCCCCGTCGTGCCGGAGACGACGACGCCGTCGCTGCCGGTGGCCACCACGTGCTCGGCGATCGCCACCGTCGCCGCGAGGTCGACGCCGCCGTCGGCGTCGAAGGCCGTGGCGATGGCGGTGAGCAGGCGGCCGAAGCGGGGCGGGTTCTCCACGGCGGCAATCTAGCTGGCTCAGCTGCCGGCGAAGTCGTGCTGGCGCCAGGCCTCGTAGGCGGCGACGGCCGCGGCGTTGGACAGGTTCAGCGACCGCCTCCCGGCCAGCATCGGCAGCCGGACCCGGTCGGTCACCCGGGGGTGGGACAGCACTGCCTCCTCCAGGCCGGTGGGCTCGGGGCCGAAGAGCAGCACGTCGCCGGGCTCGTAGACCACGTCGGTGTGCCGGACGGTCGCACCGGTGGTGAAGGCGAACACCCTGGCACCGGGCACCGAGTCGAGGAAGGCAGCCAGGCCCTCGTGCACCGTCACCGAGGCCAGGTCGTGGTAGTCCAGCCCGGCCCGGCGCAGCTTGGCGTCGGACAGGTCGAAGCCCAGCGGGCCGATCAGGTGCAGCTGCGCGCCGGTGGCCGCGACCAGCCGGATGGCGTTGCCGGTGTTCGGCGGGATCCGCGGTTCGTGGAAGGCGATGCGGAACACCGGGTCAGTCTGCCTGGCCGCGGGTGACCGGGTCGTCGTAGACCATCAGCACCGCGTCGACCACGTGGTCACCCCACTGCTGGCGCGCCGTCCCGGTCTCCCGCCACCCGCGCCGGAGGTAGAAGCCCCGGGCGGCCGCGTCCGGTTCGACCAGCAGCACCGGGGCCCGGCCGGCCGCGACGGCCGTGGCCACCGCGTGCTCCAGCAGCGCCCGGCCGGCGCCGCGCACGGAGCCGTCGGTGACCAGCCGGGACACCACGGCCAGCCGCTCGGGCGGCATGCCGGTGGCTGCCGACCAGCCCCGGGCCGCCGTCCACTCCCCCTCGTCGCCGTCCGGCCCGGCCGCCGGGTGCAGGGCGACGTGCCCGACCACCCGGCCGGCGGACTCGGCGACGGCGCCGGCGAGTTCGGTGGGAGCAGCCAACCAGTCCGCCCGGACGACGGAGGCCCGCACCGGGTACCGGTGCATCCGGTGGCTGCGGGTCAGGATCACCAGCAGCGGGTCCAGGTCGGTCTGCCGGCGGGGCCGTACGACCAGGTCGCCCGGGGCGCTCAGGACCGACCTGCGAAGGCGATGTCGGCGGCGGGCAGCACGGCCGCGGTCCGGCCGGGGGCGGTCTGGAAGCCCCAGTACAGGTTGGTGTGCGCGACGACCTGCTCCGGTGGCGGCGCCCCGTGGGCGGTGAGGTCCTCGGTGGTGTGCGCGTCGCCGACCAGCGTGACGTCGTACCCGCGGGTGAAGGCGCCGTGGATGGTGGAGCGGATGCAGGCGTCGGACTGGGCGCCGGCAACCACCAGGTGACCCACCCGGGCCTGGGCCAGCACGGTCTCCAGGTCGGTGTCCTCGAAGGAGTCGCCGTGGGTCTTGGCGACCAGCGCCTCGGCGTCCCGGCGCTGCAGCTCGGGCACGTACTCCCACTGCGGGCTGCCGACCGGCAGGTCCTCGGCGGAGTGCTGCACCCAGACCACCGGGACGTCGGCGGCGCGCGCGGCGTCCACGAGCCCGCCGATCGCCGCGACCACCTCGTCCCGCCGTGGGGCGCCGGCGACGACGCCGTTCTGCACGTCGACCACCACGAGGGCGGTCCGGGGTCGGTCGGGCAGCGTCGTCATCACGATCTCCTCAGCGCGGGGCCGTCAGGTGCGGCGACCGTAGCGCCGACCACCGACAGGACGGGCCCGGTGAGCAGTCCTCCCCTGGGACCGGCGGCCGCGGCCACCCAGCCTGGTCCGGTGACCACGCAGCCCGTCAGCACCCGGGCCCTCCACCGCAGCTGGCCCGGTCGGCTCGACCGCGCCGGTCAGGCCGCACTCGCCGCCGGCGGGCTGCTGGTGGGCGCCGCGATAGTCTGGAACCACCGGCACGTCGGTGACCCCGGCACCTGGACCGCGGACGCCGTCGCCCTGGCGCTGCTGGCCGCCCTCGGGCTGGGGCACTCGCAGCTGCGCCGCGGCCGGCCGGGCCGCTGGCCGGTCGCGGTCGCCGTCGTGGTCCTGCTCGGCCTCCCGCTGCTGGCCGTCTGACCTAGAACCAAACGCTCGGGCCGACCGCTCAGGCCGACCGCTCGGCGTCGTGCCGGGCCACCAGCTCCCGGAACGCCACCTGCGCCTTGGCCCGACCCGGGATCTGCGGCGGGGCACCCGTGCGCACCTCCGTCATCACCCGGCGACCCAGCTCGGCCGCGCTCTCGCCCTCGACGACCGTGGTGGGCGGCAGGAACTCCACGGTGATCCGCGGCCGTCGGGGCACCCGCACGATGTCGGTGACCCCGGTGATCCGACAGCCGACGACGACCGTCCCGGGGACGGCGAGCACGAGCCGGCCGGCCCCGCTGCGCACCGGCATGGTGCGCCCGCGTGACACCGTGCCCTCGGGGAAGACGCCCAACGCCCCGCCCTCGCGCAGCACCTGCTCGGCGGCGGCGAGCGCGCCGGTGTCGCCGGTGCCGCGGGCGACCGGGATCTGGCCCATCCGGTCCAGGACCCAGGCGATGGCCGGGTTCTTCCACAGCGAGTCCTTGGCCAGTGCCCGCAGGTGCCGCCGGCGCAGTGCGGCGATGCCGACGACGACCGGGTCCCACGCGCTGTCGTGGTTGGGCATCACGACCACCGGCCCCTCGGCCGGCAGGTGCTCCAGGCCGCGCACGTCCAGCCGGCCCCACCAGCGCACCGCGGGGGTGCTGGCGACCATGACCAGGCGGTACACCCAGGGGACGCTCACCGGCTGGCCAGCAGGATCGCGACGGCGGCGAAGTGCATGGTGGCCGCGACGCAGACCGCGGCGTGGAACACCTCGTGGTAGCCGAAGACCAGCGGGCGGGGGTCGGGGCGGCGCAGGTGGTAGCCCACCGCCCCGGCGATGTAGACCGCTCCCCCGCCGAGGACGAGCCAGCCGGCGGCGTGCCCGGCGGTGTCCCACAGCGCCGGCAGGCCCAGCGCGGAGAGCACGCCGAGGCCGACGAAGACCCCGCCCATCAGCAGCTCGGGAACGTCCATGAAGACCAGGTGCAGCACGATGGCGGCCAGCGCACAGCCCCACACCAGGCCCAGCAGCAGGTACCCCGCGGTGCCCCGGACGGCGAGCAGCGCGACGGGGGTGGCGGTGCCGGCGACCAGCGTGACGATCATGGTGTGGTCCAGCCGCTGCAGCCGGCGGTTGGACCGCACCGACCAGCTGCCCCGGTGGTACAGCGCGCTGGTGCCGAACAGGCCGCTCACCCCCACCACGTAGACCACCGCGGCGACGGTCTCGACCGGTCCGCGGGCGGCGACGACGAGCAGCACCCCGAACACCAGGGACAGCTCGAACCAGACCAGGTGCAGCCACCCCCGCCACTGCGGCTTGACGTAGTGCGTCTGCCGCTGGGCGTCGTAGAGCAGGGCTGCCTGCGGGTCGATCGGCGGGGCGGTCACGCGTGCCTCCTCGGGCCGCCCGGTGGTTCGAGCGGTGCCCGCCAGTCTGCCCGACGGCCGCACCCCACGCCGGGGTGAGGTCCCGGCGGGGGCCGGTGCGGGTCAGCCCTCGACGACGACGTCGTCCCCACGGCGGACGGCGCGGCGCACCCGCAGCGGCAGGACCTTCCCGAGCAGCCGGATCAGCCCGGTGTACCCGGGGGTGGGGCCGTGCCAGCCCAGGAACCCGCGGGGACCCTCGACCATCGCGCCGGAGTCCAGGTCGTAGCGGGCCTGGTGCCAGGGGCAGACCAGGCAGCCGTCGGCGTCCACCGTGCCCTCGGACAGGTCGGCGAGCTGGTGCCGGCAGCGGCGGGAGGTGGCGACGAGGTCGCCGTCCCGGTTGGCGACGGCCCAGGGCCCGGCCCGGCGGACGGCGCCGGGCGGGAGGTCGGCGGCGGGGATCCGGCGCTGCTCACGTGAGGTCATGCCCGGGCCCCTACCCCGGCGGGACGGGGGCTCAGCCGCGCCGGTGCCGCCAACTGCGGCCCTGCAACCACCACTCGAGGCGGCGGGTGATCCAGGGCAGCAGCAGGTAGGTCATCAGCGGGGTGAGGGTCAGTGTCACGACCGCCACCCGCCAGACGACGAACACGTCGGCCAGCAGCGCACCCAGGGTGACCGTCGCGAGCAGGTTGAGCGGGAAGAAGACCAGCCAGATGGTGGTGGCCTGCTTCCAGCGCGGCGGCGGACCGGCGGGGGGCGGGGTGTGGTCGACGGCCTCGGTGCTCTCCGGCGGGTCGAACCAGCCCTCGATGCCGGTGCGCTTCTCGGTGCGGGTGACCTGGGCCAGCCCCTGGGCGGCGCCCAGCCACCAGGACCGCTCGGGGCTGGCCTCCCAGGCGGTGAGCGTCGCGGGTGAGTCGAAGCGGGCCAGCATGTGCCACTCGTCCGAGCCGCCGCGCGGGCGCACCCAGCCACCGCCCAGGAAGCCCGGCGCGGACTCGGCCAGCGTGAGCCCGGACCGGATCCAGGCGGTCATCTCCGCGGCGTGCGCGGGGTCGGCCCGCCGGGTGAAGGAGACGGTGACCGGCAGGGTGCCGGTGGCGGGCGCTGTCACGCCTTCCAGGGTCCCCGGTGATCGTGTCCCGTGCGTGTCACGTCGCGCACACAGCGGACTGTGGTCGGCTGGCCCCGATGAGCGAGACCTGGGACCGCGTGAGCGCCACCTCTCCCCCGCTGCCGGCCTGGGCGCTGCTGGTCAGCGCGGCCGTGGCGCTGGTGCTGGTCGGCCAGCGAGACCTCTGGCGGACCAGCCGCAACGCCGTGACGATCGCCCACGAGGGCGCGCACGGCGTGGCCGCGCTGCTGACCGGACGGCGGCTGGCCGGGATCCGGCTGCACTCGGACACCTCCGGCGTCACCGTCTCCGCCGGACGCCCGACGGGCCCGGGCATGGTGGTGACGGCGGCCGCCGGTTACGTCGGGCCCGGTCTGATCGGGCTGGGTGCGGCCGCGCTGCTGGCCTCGGGTCACGCGATCGGCCTGCTGTGGGCGCTGCTGGTCCTGCTGGCGCTCCTGCTGCTGCAGATCCGCAACCTCTACGGGCTGTGGTCGGTGCTGGCCACCGGGGCCCTGGTCTTCGCCGCGACCTGGTGGCTGCCGGTGACCTGGCAGTCCGGGTTCGCCCACGTCGTCGTGTGGTTCCTGCTGCTGGCCGCGCCGCGCACGGTGTGGGAGCTGCAGGCCAAGAGACGACGCCGGGCAGCACCGGACTCCGACGCCGACCAGCTGGCCCGGCTCACCGGGCTCCCCGGCCTGGTGTGGGTCGGGGTCTTCCTGCTGGTCGACGTCGGGGCGCTGGCGCTGGGCACCTGGTGGCTGGTGCGCTGAGGCCTCAGGCGGGGCGGCCCCGGCGGCGGGGTGCGCAGTGCGCCGGCTGCCGCACCGGCTCGACCGGGCCGAGCTCGGGGACGGGCAGCACCAGCTCCTCGCCGGTGACCTCCACCTGCTCGCCGTGGTGGGTGATCGTCAGCGACTCCCCCCGCACCAGCCGGTAGGTCGCCGTCTCCTGGGTGACGCGGACGGAGAGGCAGCGGCCCAGGAAGACCACCCGGAAGGACAGTGCGGTCAGCCGAGGGGGCAGCCGCGGCGCGAAGGACAGGGCGCCGCCGTGGTCCCGCATCCCGCCGAACCCGGCGACCGCGACCGTCCAGCCCCCGGCCAGCGAGGCGATGTGCAGGCCGTGCCCGGAGTTGCCGTGCAGGTTCTGCAGGTCGGTCAGCGCCGCCTCGCCCCAGTAGTCGTAGGCCAGCTCCAGGTGACCGGTCTCCGCGGCGACGACGGCCTGCTGGGCCGCCGACAGCGAGGAGTCCCGCACCGTGCGCGCCTCGTAGTAGGCGAAGTCGCGGGCCTTCTGCTCGGGGGTGAAGGCGTCCCCGCGCAGGTGCAGCGCCATGACCAGGTCGGCCTGCTTGACCACCTGCTTGCGGTAGATCTCGAAGTAGGGGAAGTGCAGCAGCAGCGGGTACTTCTCCGGCGGGGTGCCCTCGAAGTCCCACTCCTGGTGCCGGGTGAAGTGCTCGCTGGTCTGGTGCACGCCCAGCTCGTCGTCGAACGGGATGCGCATGGCGTCGGCGGCCCGGCCCCACAGGTCCAGCTCGTCGTCGGTGACCTTCAGCCGGGCCGCGACGGCGGGCTGCCGGGCGGCCGCGGCGCGGGCCTCGCGCAGGTTCTTCTGCGCCATCAGGTTCGTGTACACGTTGTTGTCGACCACGGCGGTGTACTCGTCGGGGCCGGTGACGCCGTCGATGCGGAAGCCGCGCCCGTCGTCGAAGTGGCCCAGCGAGGCCCACAGGCGGGCGGTCTCCACCAGCATCTCGACGCCGAACTGCTCGTCGAAGGTGTCGTCGAAGGTCGCCGCGTAGTACCGGGCGACGGCGTCGGCGATGTCGGCGTTGACGTGGAAGGCCGCGGTGCCGGCCGGCCAGTAGCCGCTGGTCTCCTCACCGCGGATGGTCCGCCACGGGAACGCGGCACCCTCGTGGCCGAGCACGCGGGCGCGCTCGCGGGCCAGGTCCAGCGTCGAGTGCCGCCACATGAGGGCGTCCCGGACGGCCTCGGGGGCGGTGTAGGTGAGCACCGGCAGCACGTAGGTCTCGGTGTCCCAGAAGGTGTGCCCGTCGTATCCGGGGCCGGTGAGGCCCTTGGCCGGGATGGGCTGCCGTTCGGCGCGGAGCCCGGCCTGCAGGACGTGGAAGACCCCGACCCGGACGGCCTGCTGCAGTTCGTCGTCGCCCTCGATGACCACGTCGGCCTGCGCCCAGTGCTGGTCCAGCAGGTCGCGCTGCTCGCGGACCAGCCGGTCCCAGCCGGCCAGCTTGGCCACCGAGAGGGCGCCCTCGACCTGGTCGCGGACGGCGGGTGAGGACCGGCGGGAGGACCAGCCGTAGGCCAGGTACTTCACCAGCCGGAGCTTCGAGCCGGCGGGCAGCCGCGCGGCCAGCGTGTAGCGGGCCAGGTCCGGGGAGACCTCGAGGTCCTCGCTGGCGCTGTCGGGCACCTCGACGTCGTGGTCCATGCCGGCGGCCATCCGCAGCCGCGAGGTCCTGGTCTGGTGCACCAGGACGGCGTGCCGGCCACGCCCGACGTGCAGCTCGCCCTGCAGCGGCTTGCTCAGCGCGGCCGCGGCGCGCGGGTCGTCGGACCCGGCGTTCTCCACCAGCTCGTTGGCCAGCAGGTCGGACTGGATCGCGACGTAGAGGTCGCCCTTGTCGTCCACGCAGCGCACCGAGAACTCGATGGCGGCGATGGAGCGGCGGGTCAGGGAGACCAGCCGGGTGCTGGTGACCTCCACGGTGCGCCCGTTGGGCGAGCGCCACACGGTGGTGCGCCGCAGGACGCCGGCGCGCAGGTCCAGGGTGCGGCGGTGCGACTGCACCTCGCCGTAGTCCAGGTCCAGCGGGGAGTCCCCCACCAGCAGCCGGATGAGCTTGCCGTCGGTCACGTTGACGACGGTCTGGCCCTCCTCGGGGAAGCCGTACCCGGCCTCGGCGTAAGGCAGCGGCCGCTCCTCGAAGAACCCGTTGAGGTACGTGCCCGGGACGACGGAGGGCTCCCCCTCCTCCAACGTGCCGCGCATGCCGATGTGCCCGTTGGCCAGGGCGAAGACGGACTCGTTGACGGCCAGGCTGTCGTGGTCGATGCCCACCTCGGTCAGCGACCAGGGCTCGATCGGGAAGTGCGCGCGCCCCTCGGTCACAGCAGTTCCTCCAGGTCCTGCACGACGACGTCGGCGCCGTTCGCGCGCAGCGCGTCGGCCTGACCCACGCGGTCCACGCCCACGACGAAGCCGAAGTGCCCGGCCTTCCCGGCGGCGACGCCGGACTGCGCGTCCTCGAAGACGACGGCCTCCGACGGCTGGACCCCCAGCGCGCGGGCGCCGGCCAGGAAGGTGTCCGGCGCGGGCTTGCCGCGGTACCCCTCCCGGGCCGTGACGACGCCGTCGATGCGCGCGTCGACCAGGTCGGCGAACCCGCCGGCGGCGATGACGGCCTCGCCGTTGGCCGAGGCGGTGACCACGGCGACCGGCAGGCCGGCCTCCTTGGCGGCGCGCAGGTAGCGCATCGAGCCCTCGTAGACCTGGACGCCGTGCTCGTCGAGCTCGGCGAGGACCAGCTCGTTCTTCCGCGTGGCCACGCCCTCCACCGTCGCGGCGTCGGGACCGTCGTCGGCGGAGCCCTCCGGAAGCTCGATGCCCCGGCTGGCCAGGAAGTCGCGGACGCCGTCCCGACGTGGCTTGCCGTCCACGTAGGAGTTGTAGTCGGCGTCGCTGAACTCCGCGGCCTGCGGGTCGCGCGAGCGGAGGAAGTCGTCGAAGGCGCGCTTCCAGGCGGCCTGGTGGACCTTCGCGGTCTGCGTGAGCACACCGTCGAGGTCGAACAGGCACGCGCGGACGGCGTCAGGGAGTCCCAGCACGCGACGACCGTACGGCCCGGTGATCACCCCGACCTCTCGAAGGGCGCCGGGGTGACCAGGCTCCTAGGTTGGGCACGACCCACCCGCTGTTGGAGGAGCACCCCCATGACCCGTCCCACCCCGCCCGACCCCTACGACTTCCTGCCCCAGGTCCCCGAGTTCGCGCTGACCAGCACCGACGTCAGCGACGGCGTCGGTCTGGGCCGCGAGCAGGTCAGCGGGAAGATGGGCCTGGATGGCGAGGACCGCTCCCCGCAGCTGTCCTGGTCGGAGTTCCCCGAGGGCACCCGGGGCTTCGCCGTCACCGTGTACGACCCCGACGCCCCGACCGCCAGCGGCTTCTGGCACTGGGCCGTCGCCGGCATCCCGGCCTCGGTCACCGAGCTGGCCGCCGGCGCCGCGGACGGCGGGCTCCCGGAGGGCGCCGTCCAGCTGCGCAACGACGCCGGCTTCGCCGGGTTCGTGGGTGCCGCTCCCCCGGCCGGTCACGGCCCGCACCGGTACTACGTGGTCGTGCACGCCCTCGACACCGACGACCTGGGTGTGCCGGCCGACGCCACGCCGGCCTTCCTGGGCTTCAACCTGTTCAGCCACACCCTGGCCCGGGCCGTCCTGGTCCCGACCTTCGAGGTGAGCTGACCCCGCGTCACCGGGCGGTCGCACAGTCGGACTGTGTGAACGCTTGAGCACCGGGTAACCCCGGTGCATGCGCCGAGCCCAGGACCTGCGACCCGACCCGTCGGCGCAGCCTGGGCTCTCGGCGTCCCGGCCCCTCCTCCTGGCGGTCTCGGTCGTCGTGGCCCTCCTGGTCGGCCTCACGGCCGGCCCCGCGCAGGCACAGATCCGGACCGCGTCCTCGGTGGACGCCGCCGACGCCGCGTGGGCCCAGGCCCTGGCCCCCAGCGGCACCGGCGGCACGCTGGCCGTGGTGGTGGCCCCCGTGCAGTCCGCCCGGGCATCGCTGGCCGACCGCACCCCCGCCCCCGTGGGCAACGCCGCCGCGGACCGCCCGACCTACTCGGCCTCCCTGGTCAAGCTGCTCGTCGTCGAGGACGTGCTCCACCGGGCGCGCTCCGGGGCGCTGACGCTCACCACCGCCGACCGCCAGCTGCTGATGAGCATGCTCATCACCTCCGACGACCCGGCGATGAACACCGCGTGGGAGCGGTGGGGCGCCGACCAGATGGTCCGCGACGCCGCAGCCCGCTACGGGCTCACCTCGACCGCCCCGCCCGCCGAACTCGGCCAGTGGGGTCAGACGGTCACCACCGCCGGCGACATGGCCCGCTTCCTCGCCGCGCTCCCGGTGACCGCGCACCCCGAGGACGCCACCACCATGCGGTTCTGGCTGTCCATGGCCACCCCACTGGGCGCCGACGGCTTCGACCAGTCCTTCGGCCTGCTCGCCCAGGACACCCCCGGCACCGCCGCCAAGCAGGGCTGGATGTGCTGCGTCGCCGACACCCGCCACCTGCACTCGGTGGGCTACGTCGACGACACGGTCGTCGTGCTGCTCGGTGAGGTCCCGGCCGCTACCGGCTGGGACGTCACCATCGCCGGGCTCGACGCCGCCGCGGCCGCCCTGCTGCGCTGAGGCGCGTTCAGCAGCCCTCGACGGGACGCTCGGCGACGTACGTCGTCCCCACGCGGGCGAAGCCGACCCGCTCGTAGACCCGGGCCACGTCGTCGTCCCCGGCGGAGAGGAAGACCAGCTCGGCGGTCTCCCGGGCGTGCTCGACCAGCGTGGAGGCCAGGCCGGCGCCCAGGCCGCGCCCCCGGAAGCGGGGCAGCGTGGCCACCCCGACGATCTCGCTGACCTCGACGCCGTCGACGTCGACCGGCTGGTGCGAGCCGACCGCGACCGGCTCGCCGTCCTCGACGGCCACCATCATCACGGTGCGGCCGGCGGCGATGCGCTCCCGCAGCACCGAGGTGGGCTGCGGGGGGTCGACCAGCCGCTCCGGGGCGACCCCGGTGGAGGTGGTGACCGGCTCGTCGGGGGCCAGCGGGCCCGTCGGGGCGGCGAAGGCGAGCTGGGCCAGCCGCTGGTAGGTCGCCAGCTGCGGGTCGTCGGCCCCGATCAGGAAGTACCGGACGCCGGGCGGGAGCATGACCTCCAGGGTGTCGACGGCCACCAGCAGGGGCAGCTCGTCGACGACCAGCCCGGCCTGCCGGGCGGCCTGGCCCAGGCCCGGGTTCCGCTCGGCGAACCACTCCAGCGCCTGCGGCAGGTCCGCGGCCTCCTGGGCGGCCAGCGCGGCCTCCACGTCGGCCAGCGGCACGGGGCCACCACCGGGGTGCGGGCGCGCGGGGTGCGGCCACTCGGGGGCCCCCAGCGGGACGTCGAGGGCGCCGATCCGGCTCACCGGGGAGTCCGGCAGCGGGGACAGGGCGAAGTAGCGCTCGATGCGGTCCAGGACCCCGGGACGCGTCGACACACCCGCACCCTAGACGCGCGAGGGCCCGGCGTCCGCCGGGAGGACCCCACGGTGACCCGGGCGGGGGGTCCGCGCGAGCCGGACGGCACCATGTGTTCCGTGACGGTCGGACCACGGAGCCACCCCTCGCCCTACGCGGCGTTCGACCGAGCCCAGTGGCGGGCGCTCGCCGCCGGGCAGGACCTGCCCCTGGACGCGGACCAGCTGGAGGAGCTGGCCTCCCTCGGCGACCGGATCGACCTGCACGAGGTCAACACCGTCTACCTGCCGCTGGCCCGGCTGCTCGCCCTGCACGTGACGGCCAGCCGCCGGCTGTGGGCCGCGCAGTCGGAGTTCCTGGGCGCCAGCACGGCGAAGGTGCCCTTCGTCATCGCCGTCGCCGGCAGCGTCGCGGTCGGCAAGAGCACCACGGCCCGGCTGCTGCAGGCCCTGCTCGCCGCCCAGCCGGACACCCCGCGGGTCGACCTGGTGACCACCGACGGGTTCCTGCACCCCAACGCCGTCCTCGAGGCCCGTGGCCAGCTCGGACGCAAGGGCTTCCCGGAGACCTACGACCGCCGGGCGCTGCTGCGCTTCCTGGCCGACGTGAAGAGCGGACGCGGCGAGGTGTCCGCCCCGCTGTACTCCCACCAGTCCTACGACGTCCTGCCCGACCGCCGTCAGCTCGTCGACTCCCCCGACGTGCTGGTGCTCGAGGGCCTCAACGTGCTGCAGGCCGGCAGCCGCACCGACGGCCGGGTGCCCGAGGTGTTCCTGTCGGACTTCTTCGACTTCTCCGTCTACGTGGACGCCGCCGAGGCCGACGTCGAGCAGTGGTACGTCGAGCGCTTCCACGCCCTGCGCCGCACGGCCTTCCAGGACGAGGCCGCCTACTTCCACCGCTTCGCCGACCTGACCGACGAGGAGGCCACCCAGACCGCGCGCGGCATCTGGGCGGGCACCAACGGCCCCAACCTGCGGACCAACATCGCCCCGACCCGGTCGCGTGCCCGGCTGGTCCTGCAGAAGGCCTCCGACCACTCCGTGCGCAAGGTGCTGCTCCGCAAGCTCTGAGCTCAGTCCGGCAGCTGGGAGGTGCCGTCCTCGGCCAGCGGCCAGAACGGGTTGTGCGCGATCTCCCAGCGGTGCCCCTCGGGGTCCGCGAAGACGCCGTTGTACCCGCCCCACGGGGTGGCCGCCCCCTCGCGCAGCAGCTGCCCGCCGGCGGCCACCGCCTCGGTCAGCACGGCGTCGACCTCGGCCGGGGAGCCCACGTTGTGCGCCACGGTGATCCCGCCCCAGCCGCCGGCGTCCTGGGTCACCTCCGAGTCGGCGGCCAGCTCGGTGCGGGACCACAGCGCCAGGTGCGAGCCCACGCCCCGCAGGAAGGCGATGGACTCCTGGGACTGGCTGGACTCCCGCCAGCCGAGGGCCGCGTAGAAGGCGCGGGCCCGGGGCAGGTCGGTGACGCCGAGGGTGAGCAGGGTGACGACGGGTCTCATGGCACAGCACCTTGGCACGACCCCCCGACAGTCGTGGCCTCGCGCCGGGCGTGGACGGGACACGGGTGTCCGCGCTGTGGGCCCCGGGAGCTGGTGCACCACGGTGCGGAGGTCGCGGTGCTGCGCGACCTCCACCGCGCCCGCAGCTCCTCGGCGTAGGCCTCCAGCGAGCGCCGGTACCGGGTGAGGTGCGGGGCCAGCGCGCCGACGGCGAACCCCACGGCCTCCCGCTGCCGGAGACCAGTCGAAGTCCGCCACGGGCCGATCCTGGTAGCCGGCACGCTGCCTCGTCACCCCCTGCGGCCCGCAGGCCCACCGGACCGCAGACTGGTCCCATGAGCGAGCTGCCCGCCGACGCCGCCACCCGCCGCGCCCCGCACGACCAGCCCTTCGGGCCCTGGGTCCAGACCACCCTGGCCGGCGGGTGGGACCCCGAACCCGTCGTCGCCCACCCCGCCGTCGACGGAGCCGCCGAGGCCGCCGCCGACCACCGCGCCCGGCTGCTGGCCGCGCTGGGCGCCGGCACCGTCGTCGTCCCCGCCGGGACGGCGCCGGTGCGGGCCAACGACACCGTCTTCGGGTTCCGGCCGGCCAGCGCCTACACCTGGCTGACCGGCGACCAGGCCGAGGGTGCCGTGCTGGTGTTCGACGCCGACGGCGCCACGGTCTTCCTGCCGCCCTCGGCCGGCCCGGGGACGCTGACCTACGTCACCGACCGCCGCGAGGGCGCGCTGTGGGTGGGCGGGGTCCCCGGCGCCGAGCCGACCGCGCGGCGGCTGGCCGTCGCCGTGCGCCCCCGCACCGACCTGGCCGCCGACCTGGCCGGCCGGCCGGGCCCGGTGCGCCTGCTCGCCGGGGTGGACGCCGACGTCGACGCCCTGCTGCCCGGGGCCGCCTCCCGGGAGCTGGAGCTGACCGTGGACCGGCTGCGCGCGGTCAAGGACGCCTGGGAGGTCGACCGGCTCGCCGAGGCGTGCGCGGCCACCGCCCGCGGGTTCGCCGACGTCGTCGCCGAGCTGCCGGGACTGCTCGCCGGCGACGGGCGGCGCGGCGAGCGCTGGCTGGAGGGCACCTTCTGGCGCCGGGCCCGGTTCGAGGGCAACGACGTCGGCTACTCCTCGATCGTCGCGGCCGGGGCCAACGGCACCTCGCTGCACTGGGCCCCCGTCGACGGCGACATCGTGGCCGGACAGCTGCTGCTGGCCGACATGGGCGTGGAGACGACGTCGCTGTACACCGCCGACGTCACCCGGACCATGCCGGTGTCGGGCAGCTGGACGCCGGTGCAGCGGCGGGTCTACGACGCCGTCCGGGAGGCGCACCTGGCCGGCATCGCCGAGGTGCGGGCGGGCAACGCCTTCCTGGCCGCGCACGCCGCCGCGCAGTGGGTGCTGGCCGACCACCTGCACCGCTGGGGGGTCACCGCCTGGTCCGCCGACGACGCCCTGCACCCCGACCTCGCCCGGCCCGGCGCCGGGGCACACCGCCGGTACACGCTGCACTCGACCAGCCACCTGCTCGGCCTCGACGTGCACGACTGCGCCCGCGTCGACGGCGCCGAGTACCTGGCCACCACCCTGCAGCCCGGCCACGCGCTGACGGTGGAGCCGGGTCTCTACTTCCAGGTCAACGACCGCACCGTGCCCGACGAGCTGCGCGGGCTGGCGGTGCGGATCGAGGACGACCTGGTGGTCACCGACGGCGCCGCCCGGGTGCTGTCGGACGCCCTGCCCACCGACGGCGACGAGCTGGTCGCCTGGATGGCCGACGCCGGCACTCAGGCGCGCGGGCTGTAGCGCTGCTCGGGCCGGCCGGTGCTGCCGTACCGCAGCTCCAGCTCGAGGCGCCCGTCGGCGTCCAGCGCCGCGAGGTGACGCTGCGCGGTCGCCCGGGACACCCCGGTCGCCGCAGCCAGGTCGGCTGCCGACTGCGGCTCCCCCGCGGCCCGCATCGCCTGCAGCAGCAGGTCACGGGTCGCGCTGGACGCCGATCGCGTCACGCTGCCGCCGTCCCCGCGCAGCGCGTGCAGCGCGGCGTCCACGAGTTCCTGGTCCAGGTCGACGGCGTCGTCGACGACCCGGCGGTACCGGGCGTAGGCCCGCAGTCGGGACTGGAGCACCCGCTCGGGGAAGGGCTTCACCAGGTAGCCCAGCGCCCCGGCGCGCAGCGCCGCGCGGAAGGTGGGCAGCTCGGTGGCCGCCGACAGCACGAGCGCGTCGCAGTCCAGCTGGGGCAGCAGCCCCAGCCCCGACCCGTCGGGCAGGTACAGGTCCACGAGCGCCAGGTCGTAGGGGGCTGCGCCGGACTGCCGCCGGGCGGTCACCGCCGCCCGGGCCGCCGCGCGTGTCCCGGCCTGCCCGGCGACGACGAAGCCGGGCACCCCGGCCACCGCCCGCGCGTGCAGCTCGGCCACGCGGAAGTCGTCGTCGACCACCAGCACCGTCAGGTCGGTCATCGGCCCGCTCCCCTCTCCAGCACCCCGGGCAGCTCCACGACGAACACCGCGCCGCCGAGCTCGCCGTCGCCACCGGCCGACGCCAGTCGCGCCGCACCGCCCCGCGCCCGGGCCACCTGGCGGACCAGACCGAGCCCGATGCCACGCTCACCGGAGGGCCGGCCCGTCACCCCGGACTCGAAGACCCGGTCGCCGAGCTCGGCGGGGACCCCGGGTCCGTTGTCGGCGACCGCGAGCACCAGGGTGTCCCCGTCCTGGACCAGGTCCAGCTCGACCACCCCCCCGGTGCGGCCCGCCAGGGCGGCGACCGCGTTGTCGACCAGGTTGCCCAGCACCGTCGTGACGTCGACCGGGTCGGTGAGCCGACCCGGGACGGCCACCCCGCCCAGTCGCAGCTGCACCCCGCCCTCGCGGGCGTGTGCGGCCTTGGCCGCGACGAATGCCTGCAGGTAGGGGTCCCGGACGGCGTCCAGTCCCTCGACGGCGGTGCCGAGCGGTCCGGTGCCCAGCAGCGTGTGCACGTACTCGGCGGCCTCCGCGCCGGCGCCGGCGTCCAGCAGGCCGGCGACCAGGTGCAGCCGGTTGGCGAACTCGTGTCGTTGGGCGCGCAGCACGGTCCCGGCCTCGGCGACCGCGTCGAGCTGGCGGGTCAACAGTTCCACGTCAGTGCGGTCACGCAGTGTCAGGACCACCCCCAGTGCCCGCCCGTCGCGCTGGACCCGTCGGGAGGAGCACAGCAGGGCCCGGTCGCCCAGCACGGTCAGCGAGGCGACCGGGTCGGGGTCGGCCACCAGCCGCCGCAGCGCCGCGGGCCAGTCCCCGGTCGTGTCCCCGGCGCCGACGGGTCGGCCCAGCAGGCGCACCGCCTCCTCGTTGGCCAGCACGACCCGGCCGTCCGGGCCGACCGCGACGACGCCGTCCCCGATGCCGTGGAGCACCGCCTCGTGGCCCTGCAGCAGGGCGCCCAGCTCCTCCGGTTCCACGCCGTGGGTCAGCCGCCGCAGCCGGCGCGCCAGCAGCACCGCACCGGCGACCCCGCCGAGCAGGGCCAGCACGGCCGTGGCGGCCGCCAGCAGGGTCGCGTCCCGGGCCAGCCGGTCAACCTCGACGGCGGGCACGCCGACGCTGACCTCACCGACCACCCGGTCCTGCCCCGGGGCCCGGACCGGCACCTTGGCGCGGGCCGCCTCCCCGAGGGTGCCGGTGCCCTCCTCGACGACCTCTCCCCCGGCCAGGGCGACGGAGGGGTCGCTGCTCACCGGCAGCCCGAGCCGCTCGGGTTCGGGGTGGGACAGGCGCAGCCCCCGCGCGTCGGTGACGACGACGAAGAAGGCACCGGTGCGCCGCCGGGTGGCCTCCGCGGCCGCCTGCACCGGTCCGTCCACGAGGTCGGCGCGGGCCGCGTCGTCGGCGGGTGCCGGCGCGTCACTGGCGCGGGCGGCACCGGCCCGGACGACCTCGTCCTCGGCCACCGCCCGGGCCAGGGCCAGGGCGACCTGCCCGGCGTTCTGGTCGGCCTGCCGTTGCAGCACGACCGCCGAGCCGCCGAGAGCGACCACGAGCACCGCCGTGACCAGCAGGACCAGGACGGCGAGGGTCTGCCGGGTGAACGTCCACCGGCGGGGATCCACCACCGGAGGCTACCCGGCTCGTTGCGCACAACGAGCACAACGAGGTCATCGCGGACAACCGATCTCTGCGCGCGCAAGCCCGGTGACGCACGCCACCCCTCCTAGCGTCGGACCACCGCGACCGGTCGGGTCGGCGGGGGGCCCGCACACCGGGCCCGTCCAGATCGGATGGAGCGACGATGCTCGTACTTCTCGGATTCGGCATGGTCGCCGTGTTCATGGCCCTGATCCTGACCAAGCGGCTCTCGCCGGTGGTCGCCCTGATCCTGGTCCCGGTGGTCTTCGGGATCGTCGCGGGTGCCGGGTCGGACCTCGGTGACGCCGTGGAGGAACAGGTCGGCGGGTTCGCCACGACCGCGGCGCTGTTGTTCTTCGCGATCATCTTCTTCGGCCTGATGATCGACGTGGGCCTCTTCGACCCGCTGATCAAGGGCATCCTGCGGGTCTGCGGTGACGACCCGGTGCGGGTGGTCGTGGGCACCGCCCTGCTGGCCGGCGTGGTCTCCCTCGACGGCGACGGCTCGACGACGTTCATCATCACCGTCTCGGCCATGCTGCCCATCTACCTGCGGCTGGGGCTGTCCCCGGTGACGCTGACCGTCGCGGCGAACCTGGCCAACGGCGTCTTCAACATCCTGCCCTGGGGCGGGCCCACCATCCGGGCGGCCACGGCGCTGGACGTCTCCCCCACCGAGCTGTTCAACCCGATGGTGCCCAGCATGGTCGCCGGGTTCGCGATGGTCCTGCTGCTGTCGGTCCTGATGGGCCTGGGCGAGCGGCGCAGGCTCGCCAAGCGGGGCATCTCCCTCACCGAGGTCCGTGAGCAGGAGCTCGCCGGGGTCGGCGCGTTCCGCACCGGCGGGCCCGGTGGCGGACGCCGTCCGGTGGCGCGCCCGGCGGGCGGCGACGACGACAGCGAGGCCGACGACGTCCCCACCACCCCCGAGGACGCCGACGGCCCCGCCACGACCGGCCTGGATCCCGAGCGGGCCAGCCTGCGGCCGGGACTCCTGTGGTTCAACGCCTCGCTCACCGTCGCCCTGCTGGTGCTGCTGGGCCTGGACCTGGTCCCGCTGTTCTTCGTCTTCATGGTCTTCAGTGCGATCGCCCTGCTGGTGAACTTCCCCAGCCCGGCCGAGCAGGCCGAGCGGATCAAGGAGCACGCGTCCTCGATCGTCGCCGTGGTCTCCATGGTGTTCGCCGCCGCCGTGCTGGTCGCCGTGCTCTCGGCCACCGGCATGGACACCGCGATGGCCGGCTGGATCGTCGACGTCGTCCCGGAGAGCTGGGGGCCGTACTTCGCCGTCCTCACCGGTGTGCTGTCGATGCCGTTGACGTTCTTCCTGAGCAACGACGCCTTCTACTTCGGCGTGCTGCCGATCCTGTCCGAGGCCGCGGCCAACTACGGCATCACCCCGGTCGAGATGGCGCGCGCCTCGATCATCGGCCAGCCGGTGCACATGACCAGCCCGCTGGTCCCCGCGATGCTGCTGCTGATCTCGCTGGCCCGAGTCGACCTGGCCGACCACCACAAGAAGGTCATCTGGCGGGCCGCGCTGTGCTCGCTGTCGATGCTGGCCGTCGCCCTGCTGATCGGCGTCGTCCCCTTCCGAGCGTGACGGCCGGCCCAGGCACACCCACACACCCGAGCACGAGCACCCAGGAGAGACCGTGACCCCCGCACCCGTCGTCATCGCCGTCAACGACCGTCCCGAAGGCAGCGCCGCCCTGACCTGGGGCCTGAAGCGGGCCCGCCGGCTGCAGACCACCGCCGTCCTGGTGCCCAGCACCGGGGACACCCCCAGCGCACCGGTGCACCTGTCGGTGGCCACCCGGGACCTCATCGAGTCCGCGACCGCCGCTGCCGGGGTGGACTACGTGCTCCACGAGCAGCCCGAGGACGTCGCCCAGGCGCTCATCACCCTGTCCGAGGGCGCGGACATGGTGGTGCTGCCGGTGCGACGCCGGTCGGTGACCATGAAGTTCCTGCTGGGCAGCAACGCCATGCGGGTGATCGCCGAGGCACACTGCCCGGTGGTCACGGTGAAGACCCCGGGCTGACCCCGCGCTGAGCCGGCCTAGGCCTGGGCGACGGGCTCCCGCTCGACGCCGGCGGTCTCGGTCTCCCCCACGCCCTCCGGGTCGGCGTCGGCCTTCGGCACGGCAGTCGGCTCGACGTCCTCGAAGGCCTCCGGGGACGGGCAGGAGCAGACCAGGTTGCGGTCGCCGTAGGCGCCGTCGATCCGGCGGACCGGGGACAGGTAGGACCGGCCGACCAGCCCCGGCACCGGGTAGACCGCGGTCTCCCGCGAGTACGGCTTGTCCCAGTCGCGGGCCAGCATCGCCAGCGTGTGCGGGGCGTTGCGCAGCGGGTTGTCGGTCCGGTCGAACTCCCCGGACTCCACCTTCGCGATCTCCCCGCGGATGGCGATCATC
This sequence comes from Klenkia sp. AC732, assembly GCF_979256525.1. Classification (NCBI taxonomy): domain Bacteria; kingdom Bacillati; phylum Actinomycetota; class Actinomycetes; order Geodermatophilales; family Geodermatophilaceae; genus Klenkia; species Klenkia sp. AC732. The sequence goes on from NZ_CEEDOS010000040.1 coordinate 30,064, forward strand.
GCGTCGACGAAGCGGTCGAGCTCGCCCAGGTCCTCGCTCTCGGTGGGCTCCACCATCAGCGTGCCGTTGACCGGGAAGCTCATGGTCGGGGCGTGGAAGCCGTAGTCGACCAGCCGCTTGGCGATGTCGTCGTTGGTGACGCCGGTGGCCTTGGTGATCCCCCGGACGTCCAGGATGCACTCGTGGGCGACCAGGCCCTCCGCGCCGGTGTAGAGCACCGGGTAGTGCTCGCGCAGCCGGGCGGCGACGTAGTTGGCGGCCAGGATGGCGTGCTCGGTGGCCCGGGTCAGCCCGTCGGGACCCATCAGCCGCAGGTAGGCCCAGGAGATCGGCAGGATGCCGGCTGAGCCGAAGGGGGCCCCGGCGACGGCCGGACCGGTGCCGCCGGTCTCGACCAGCGGGTGGCCGGGCAGGAAGGGCACCAGGTGCTCCCGGACGCCGATCGGGCCCACGCCGGGGCCGCCACCACCGTGCGGGATGCAGAAGGTCTTGTGCAGGTTCAGGTGGCTCACGTCGGAGCCGAACCGGCCCGGGCGGGCCAGCCCGACCAGGGCGTTGAGGTTCGCGCCGTCGACGTAGACCTGACCGCCGGCGTCGTGCACCGCGGCGCAGATGTCGCCGACCGCGGTCTCGAACACCCCGTGCGTGGAGGGGTAGGTGATCATCAGCGCGGCCAGCCGCTCGGCGTGCTGGTCGACCTTGGCCCGCAGGTCCGCCACGTCGACGTTGCCCGCCTCGTCGCAGGCCACCACGACGACCCGCATGCCGGCCATGACCGCGGAGGCGGCGTTGGTGCCGTGCGCCGAGGACGGGATGAGGCAGACGTCGCGCTGCTCGTCGCCGCGGGAGTGGTGGTACCCGCGGATGGCCAGCAGGCCGGCGAACTCGCCCTGCGACCCGGCGTTGGGCTGCACGCTCACCGCGGCGTAGCCGGTGATCTCGGCCAGCCCGGTGCACAGCTCGTCGATCAGCTGGCCGTACCCGCGGGCCTGCTCGACGGGCGCGAACGGGTGCAGCCCGGCGAACTCCGGCCAGGTGATGGCGGCCATCTCGGTGGCGGCGTTGAGCTTCATCGTGCAGGAGCCCAGCGGGATCATCGTCCGGTCCAGCGCCAGGTCCTTGTCGCTCAGCGAGCGCAGGTAGCGCAGCATCGCGGTCTCGCTGCGGTGCGCCGAGAACGTCGGGTGCGTCAGGTACGGCGTGGTCCGGCGCAGGGCACCCGGCAGCGCCTCGGTGGCGTCGTCCAGGTCGCCGGCGGCGACGCCGAACGCCCCGGCGACGACCCGCAGGGTGTCCACCGACGTCGTCTCGTCGCAGGCCACCGCGACCGTGTCGGCGTCCACCCGGCGCAGGTTGACCCGCTGCGCGGCGGCCGCGGCGACGACCTCGGACGCGCGGCCGGGCACCGAGGCCAGCACGGTGTCGAAGAAGTGCTCGTGGACGACGTCGACCCCGCCGGCGCGCAGCCAGCCGGCCAGCGTGGTGGCGCTGCGGTGCGTACGCGCCGCGATCGCGGCCAGGCCCTCGGGGCCGTGGTAGACGGCGTAGGCACCGGCGATGACCGCCAGCAGCACCTGCGCGGTGCAGATGTTGCTGGTGGCCTTCTCCCGGCGGATGTGCTGCTCGCGGGTCTGCAGCGCCAGCCGGTAGGCGACGTCGCCGTCCGCGTCGACGGAGACGCCGACCAGCCGCCCCGGGAGCTGGCGGGCCAGGCCCTCGCGGACCGAGAGGTACCCGGCGTGCGGGCCCCCGTAGCCCATCGGGACGCCGAAGCGCTGGGTGGTGCCGCAGGCGACGTCGGCGCCCCACTCCCCCGGTGCCTCCAGCAGGGTGAGCGCCAGCAGGTCCGCGGCGACGACGACGGCCGCACCGGCCTCGTGCGCGGCGGCAGCCAACGCCCGGTGGTCGCGGACCGCGCCAGAGGCACCCGGGAAGGCCAGCAGCACGCCGAAGGCGCCGGCCTCGGGCAGGTCGGTGGGCCAGCCGGCGGACAGGTCGGCGACGTGCAGCCCGATGCCCAGCGGCTCGGCCCGGGTCTGCAGCACCGCGAGGGTCTGCGGCAGCGTGTCGGCATCGACGACGAAGACGGCGTCGACCTTCGCGCGGCCGGCCCGGCGGACCAGGGTCATCGCCTCGGCGGCCGCGGTGGACTCGTCCAGCATCGAGGCGCCGGCCACCGGCAGCCCGGTGAGGTCGGCCACCGTGGTCTGGAAGTTGATCAGGGCCTCGAGCCGGCCCTGGCTGATCTCGGGCTGGTAGGGCGTGTAGGCGGTGTACCAGGCCGGGTTCTCCAGGATGGTGCGCTGGATGACCGCCGGCGTCGTCGTCCCGGAGTAACCCAGGCCGATCATCGAGGTGAACACCTCGTTGGCCGACGCGCGCTCCCGCAGGGCGGCGAGCACCTCGGCCTCGCCCTGCGCCGCGGGCAGGTCCAGGGCGGCGCGGTCACGGACGACCTCGGGCACGCAGGCGTCCACCAGGGAGGCCAGCGAGTCGTGGCCGACGGCGGTGAGCATCGCCTGCGTGTCGGCCGGCCGGGGGCCGATGTGCCGGGCGGCGAAGGCCCCTCGCGGCTGCAGGTCCGTGAGCGGGGGCAACGACCCGGTCAGCGGTACGGAGGCATTGCTGGTGCGGTCAGCCACTGCTCAGACGCTACCAGCGGAGCGCGTCCGGCCGGTGACGGAACGGGCGCGTGGGGCCTGGACGCACGAGAGCCCCCGCCGTTGCCGGCGGGGGCTCTCGGGAGGGTGTGGCTCAGGCGGTGGCGCGACGGCGGCGGCGGGCGGACAGCTCGTCGTCTGCGTCGAGCGTGCGCCCGTCGATGCGCTCGGCGGGCAGCTCGGCGAGCTCACCGGACAGCTCGCGCAACGCACCGGACACGGCGATGCCGAACACGCCCTGGCCGCCGGCGAGCAGGTCCACGACCTCCTCGGCGGAGGTGCACTCGTAGACGGTCGCGCCGTCGGAGAGCAGCGTGATGTTGGACAGCTCCTTGACCCCCCGCGTACGCAGGTGGTCGACGGCCTTGCGGATGTTCTGCAGCGAGACCCCGGTGTCCAGCAGTCGCTTGACGACCTTGAGGACGAGGATGTCGCGGAAGCTGTAGAGGCGCTGGGTGCCCGACCCGGTGGCGGTGCGGACCGACGGGGAGACCAGACCTGTTCTCGCCCAGTAGTCCAACTGCCGATAGGTGATACCAGCGGCGGCACACGCCGTGGGACCGCGGTAGCCGAAGGCCTCGCTGTCGGCCTCGTCGTAGGAGGGTGCGCCGACTGCTGCGTCGGTGAACAGCTGGCCCTGCCCGCTGTTCTGATCGCTCACGTCAGCGTCCTCCTCGTGGTGCGTCCGCCCCGTGGTCGGGGCCGGTGTCGCGCAACCCGTGAGTCACATCCGTGTGAGTCACACCGGGGTCGTTCTGCGAACCTAGGCCCGTGCCCAGGGGCGGTCAACCGAGGGCGACGGCGTGTCGAGCAGCTCACCCGAGAGGGTGACCGGACCGTGACCTGCGGACCCTCGGTGTGTGGTCGCGCGGTCACCGCCAGTCAGGACTGGGTGCCCGGACCGCCGGAGCCGGCCTCGAAGTCCTCGGGGCTGATCTGGTCGAGGAACTCGCGGAACTTCTCGACCTCGTCCTCCTGCTCGTCCGGGATCTCGATGCCCACCTCGTCGAGCAGCTGCTCGGCGCCGTAGATGGGGGCACCGGTCCGCACGGCCAGGGCGACGGCGTCCGAGGGGCGGGCGCTGACGGTGCGCTCGTCCCCGAAGACCAGCTCGGCGATGTAGATGCCGTCGCGCATCTCGGTGATGTGCACGGCCTCCAGGCTCGCGCCCAGGGCGGTCACCACCTCGCGCAGCAGGTCGTGCGTCATCGGCCGCGCCGGCCGGACGCCCTGCTGCTCGAAGGCGATGGCGGCGGCCTCGACGGCGCCGATCCAGATCGGGAGGTAACGCTCCCCCTGGGTCTCCTTCAGCAGCAGGATGGGCTGGTTGCCGGGCAGCTCGACCCGGACACCGACGACTCGCAGCTCCTGCACGGTGTGGCTCCTCCCGCGTGGTGCCGACGGCGGCCGCGGTGCGCGGCCCGGCGTCGGCGGGTGTCGTCTGGTCTGTCCGGGCCGGTGCCGCCGGGACCCCGGGGAGGGGCGTCCGGGTCACCGTCCGTACGGCGACACGGTACGCCCGCCTCAGTCGGCCAGGGGCTCCCCGAGGACGTCACGCAGCCGGGACTCCAGCAGCGCGGTGTGCAGCTGGGCCGACAGCGCGGCGAGATCGCGCAGCTGCTCGGCGGCGCGGGTGTGCGCCTCCTCCGAGCGGGCCCGCAGGCCCGGTGCCACGACCTGCTCGAGCAGCTGGGCCTCCCGCTCGGCCCCACTGCGGTAGACCCGCAGGTGCCGGGCCTCGATGCCGTGCCGCGCCAGGCCGCCGGCCGCGCTGGCGATCGGCAGGTCGGCGACCGGGTGGCGCCCCTGGGCGTCGGGGGTCAGCAGGCCGTACTGCACGCAGTCGGCCAGCTGGACCGGGTCGAGCCCGGCGGCGGCCCCGAAGTCCTCGGGGGACATCGGCTCCCCGGCCGCGACGTCGTCGACCGCGGCCTCGGCGCCGGTGCCCACGGGCGTCGGCTCCGGGTCGGGGGCCGACGCCGGGACCGGGGGCTGGCCGGTCACCCGGGTGGTCCCGTCGGGCAGCGGCTCCCCGCGGTCCAGGGCGTCCAGGTGCTCCTTGATGACGCGCAGCGGGAGGTACTGGTCCCGCTGCGCGGCCAGCACGAAGCGCAGCCGGGCGACGTCGGAGGTGGAGAACTTGCGGTACCCCGACGGCGTCCGCTGCGGGTGGACCAGGTCCTCGCCCTCGAGGTAGCGGATCTTGGAGATCGTGACGTCGGGGAACTCCCCGCGCACGCCGGCCAGGACCTCGCCGATGGTGAACCGGGGCTGGGTGTCGGCGTCCGGCTCGGGCCGGGGCGCCGCGGTCACGACGAGGCGGGCTCGCCGGTGCGCGGCCCGGTCAGGTAGACGAGCCGGAACTTGCCGATCTGGACCTCGTCACCGCCGGCCAGGGAGGCGACGTCGACCGGCTCGCGGTTGACGTAGGTGCCGTTGAGGCTGCCGACGTCGTGCACGGTGAAGCCGCCGCCCTCGCGGTGGAACTCCACGTGCCGGCGGCTCACGGTCACGTCGTCGAGGAAGATGTCGCTGTCGGGGTGCCGACCGGCGGTGGTGACCTCCTGGTCCAGGAGGAACCGGCTGCCGGCGTTCGGGCCGCGCTTGACGACCAGCAGCGCCGACCCCGCGGGCAGGGACTCGACGGCACCGGCGTGCGCGTCGGCCGGGGACTCGACGACCTCGGCCTGCTCACCGGAGTCCTCGCCGCCGACCTTGGGGATCACGCTGGTGGACTCACCGACGCGCTCGGGAGAGAGGGCGGAGCCGCACTGCGCGCAGAAGCGACTGCCCTCGGGGTTCTGGTGTCCACAACGAGTGCAGTGCACGGGTTCTCCTCCGGTGAGCAGGCGGCGCCGCCGCGTCCCTCTCGGGCCGCGGCCGGCCGGCGGACGGTGGGCCGGGTGGCCCGCCGTGGGTCGGCCGCCGCAGGAGCGGGCGGGCCGGGGTCATGGAACCAGTCGGCCGACCCGAGGGTCAACCGGACCTGGAGGGTGAGGGTCTGCCCCCACCCGGTGGTGCGCGCCGGTCGTCGAGGTCTTGCCGACCGGCGGGTCCGAGCATAGTGATCGCCGCACCCGGGACGGGGACGGCGGGCCGTCAGCCCTGCTCGACGAGCGCCTGGTAGGCGGCGGCGTCCAGCAGCGGCTCGGTGGGGTCGCCGTCGTCGCCGGTGACCTCGATCTCGATCAGCCAGCCCTCCCCGTACGGGTCGGAGTTGACGGTCTCCGGGGTCTCGGCCAGGGCGCCGTTGACGGCGCTCACGGTGCCGGCCAGCGGGGCGTAGACGTCCGACACGCTCTTGGTCGACTCGACCTCGCCGATCGCGGTGCCGGGGGCGATCTCCTCGCCGACCTCGGGCAGCTGCACGAAGACGATGTCGCCCAGGGCGTCCTGGGCGTGGTCGGTGATGCCGATCCGCACCACCGTGGCGGCCCCGGCGGGCCCCTGGACCTGGGCCCACTCGTGCTGGTCGGTGTAGCGGCGGTCGTCAGGCGTGCTCACGAGGGGTCTCCTGGAGGTGAGGGGGTTGCGGCGGGCCCGGGTGCCGGGTCGCGGTCCACGCGGGGCGTGGGCCGGTGTCAGTCGCCGTCGTCGGGGTCAGCGTATTGAGGGTCGTCGAGCACCCGCAACGCGTCGACGACGACCAGGTCCGACTGCTCGATCCGGACGTCGCCGCCCTTGCCGCGGACCGTGGAGCTGACCCCGGTGGGGATCTGCATGGCCACGGACAGGTCCTGGGCCGACCCGATGGCGACCACCTCGTAGGGGGCCTGCAGGTCCTCGCCGTCGATCTGCAGCGCGCCGGGGTCACCGGTCACCGCGCTGGACACCCCGATCCGCACCCCGTCGACCTGCATGGTCTCCGCACCCGCGCCGCGCAGCTCCTGGACCACGTTGAGCAGCACCGCCGCCGACACCTCCCCCGCCGGGTCGGTGATGGTCATGGTGATCCCGGGGCCCTGGGCGGGGATGGTGCCGTTGAGGATGCCCAGCGCGGTGGCCCGCTGCTCGGCCTCGCTGAGCGCGGTGGCCGCCTGGCTGTCGGAGTTCGTCAGCTGCTCCAGGGCCGCGCGCTGCTCGGCGATCTGGTCGCGCAGCCGGTCCTCCCGGGCGTTCACCTCGTCGAGGATGCGGACCAGGTCCTCCTCGCGCGCCCCGGCGTAGGTGCCGTCGGCGTCGGTGCTGCGCACCTGGACGGCGAAGGCGAAGCCCAGCAACAGCGTCAGCACGCCGATGAGCGCGGCCGCCAGCCGGTCCCGTCGTCCCGAGCGCCACCGGCGCCACGGGGACTGCTCGGGCTCCGCAGCCGCGGCCGGGGTGTCGTCGGGCCGGTCCACCTGCTGCTCGCTCACCGGGCCGCCCTCACGCCCGGAACAGGTGCCGGCGGATGGCCGCGGCGTTGCCGAAGATCCTGATCCCCAGGACGACGACGACGGCCGTGGACAGCTGCGCGCCGACGCCGAGCTGGTCGCCGAGGAAGACGATCAGCGCGGCGACGACGACGTTGGACACGAAGGACACCACGAACACCTTGGCGTCGAAGATCCCGTCGAAGCGGGCGCGGATGCCGCCGAAGACCGCGTCGAGCGCGGCGACGACGGCGATCGGCAGGTAGGGCTGCAGCCACACCGGGACGTTGGGGTCCAGCAGCAGGCCGAGCACCACGCCGACCGCGAGGCCGAGGATGGGGATCACCGGGTCAGTCTCCGTCCTCGTCGGTGGCGGGCGCCGGGGCGGGGTCGCCGGGTGCCGCGGTGGGCTCGGGCACGACACCGGCCTCGCGCAGCTCGGTGCTGCTGGCGCCTGCCAGGGCGAGGTCGTCGGCACGGCCGAAGGTGAAGACCATCCCGTAGGAGATCTCCAGGCTGGCCAGGTAGGTGGCCTCCGGGGAGCGCAGGAAGCCGTTGTTGAGCTGGTCGGGGTCGCCGACGGCGAGCACCTCGTAGGGGCTGCTGACCGGGCGGAAGTCGACCAGGATCGCCCCGCCGGCCTGCCGGATGGCCGTCGTGGGGCCCAGCCGCTGGCCGTCGACGCTGATCGCCTCGGCGCCGGCGGCCCACAGCGAGTTGACCAGCAGCTGCAGGTCCCGGTCCAGCACCACGGCGGTGGGGTCGTCGGTGCCGGTCCCGCCCACCGGGTCCTCGTCGGCCGAGGGCAGCGGGTTGCCCAGCGTGACGAGCAGCCCCGGCCCGCGGACGGGCGAGGCGGCGGCGCCGGCCTCGGCCGCGGCCAGCCGGGCCAGCGCCTGCTGGCCGACGGAGCTGGCGGCCAGCGCCTCGTCGCGGGCGGCGGTCACCTCGCCCTGCAGGTCGGTCAGCGACGTCACCAGGTCGTCGGTGACGGCGGACTCCCGGTCGATGTCGGCGATGAGCGCCTCGCGGATCTCCTCGCGGCCCTCGGCGCCCGAGGAGGCCTCGGAGTAGGTCAGGGCGGCGAGCAGGCCGGCCAGGACCATGGTGACGGCGACCAGGGCCTGCCCCCGGCGTCGGCCGCGCTCGGGGACCGGCGCGGAGCCGCTGGCCGCGGCGGTCTCGGCGCGGGCCCGCCTGGCCTCGGCGGCCCGCGCGTAGGCGGGGTCGACGGTCTCGGCGAGCACCTGGTCCAGCAGCGAGGAACCCAGTGACCGGCCCGGGGGGCGCGGCGGCGCTGGGGCGCTCACGCGGTGCGGCCCTGGCGGAGCAGCCCGACCGCCTGGACGACGTAGAGCACGCCGGCCAGCAGGTACAGCGCGGATCCCCAGACGGTGAGCGCGTAGGCCAGCGGGGCGACGACGGGCGCGAGCCAGCCGGTGCCGGCGGCCAGCAGCAGCAGGGGGAAGGCGTAGAGCAGGATGAAGGTGGCAGCCTTGCCCAGGTAGTGGACCTGCAGAGGCGGCCACCCGGCCCGGCGCAGCACGAGCAGCACGACCCCCAGGACGACCTCGCGGGCGACGAGTGCGGCCACGATCCACAGCGGGACGACGTCGCGGAGGACGAAGGCGACCAGGGTGGCCACGATGTAGAGCCGGTCGGCCGCGGGGTCCAGCAGCGCCCCGAGCCGGCTGGACTGGCCCAGCACCCGGGCGAGCTTGCCGTCGGCCCAGTCGGTGACGCCGGAGACCATCAGCACGACCACGGCCCAGCCGTCGGCCTGCGGGCCCAGCAGCAGCCAGAGGAACAGCGGCACCCCGAGCAGGCGCAGCACCGAGAGGGCGTTGGGCACCGTGAGGACCCGGTCGCCCAGCTCGTCCCGCGAGGGTGCCGGGACCGTTGCGTCCCCCGACCGTCCGTCCGCCCGCGTCACGCCGTCCCCACCCACTCCCCAGCTCCCCCGTGCTGCCGGCGACCAGGCTAGTGCCCGCACCCGGGTCGGCCCACGCCCCGCGTCCCCGGGCGGTGGTTCAGAGGCTGGGCGGGGGCAGCAGCAGGAGGCTGTCCGGGTCGCTCGGGTCCGCGGGCAGCCCGAGCCGGCCGGCCAGCTCACGCCAGCGGGGCAGTCCGAAGTAGGTGAAGGCGGCCGGGGCGTTGGGGATCAGGCCGCGGGCGCAGACCCGCACGACGCGCAGCGGGGTGAGTGCCACGTCGGGGGTGGTCAGGTCGCAGACGACCACCTCGTGCCCCCCGGCGGCCAGCGCGGCCCGCAGCCCCGCCTCGGTGCCGACCGGCAGGGAGCTCAGCGGGACCCGCTCGGCGGGGGCGGTGAACCGGGGCAGCAGCTCGGCCTGCACGCGGGGGTCCAGCCAGACCTGGGCCTGGGCGCCCAGGTCGCGGACCCGCTCGCACCGGGGGCCGGTGAGGTCCCGGTAGTCCCGGTCGGGTCGGTGCGGGAAGTACAGCCCCGCCGACAGGACGCCGGCGTCCATCGCTTGGAAGACCCAGCCGTCGGCGTCGAGCATGCCCAGGGTGAAGACCCAGCTGTGCACGGCCTCCAGCACCGCCTTGGTGGCGGTCTCGGCGGGGTCGAGCTTGGCGGAGAACCCGCCGGCGGCGATGCCGGTGACGGGGTCGTGCACGACGGCGGCGACGACGGGGACGCCGAGGTCGCTGGGCAGGGCCAGCAGGTGCACCTGCAGCCGGGTGTCCCCGAGGTGGTCGCGCAGCCCCGGGACGCTGTCCACGTCGATGCCGGCGGCGGGCCGGCGCAGGTGCCACCAGGAGGACAGTGCGTCGCGCTCGACGAGCTCGAGGAGCCCGCGGCGGGTGGCGTCGGCGGCGCCCTGGCCGGTGGCGATGCCGGCGTAGTTGAGCGGGTGCAGCCAGGGCTCGGCGCGGCGCGGTCCGCTGCGCCAGTTCAGGTGCACCCAGGACGCCGGGACGAGGACCGGGCCGTCCTCGCCGGTGCCGGTCACCCAGCTGGTCTCGACGTCGTCGGTGAACCGGGTGAAGGGGAACTCGGGCTGTTCGTGCTGCCAGTCGGCGAAGAACGGCAGGTCCTCGGGCCCCAGCAGCCGGTGCCCCTCGGCCCGCAGCCGGGCAGCGCTCGCCCGGCGGAGGCCGTCGGGGACGTGGTTGCCGCAGTACCTCTCGACGGCCTCGCCGATGGCGGCGATCCGCGCACCGGCGGGGTCGCCGAACGTGGTGCCCAGCGACACCAGGTCGTTGGGCCAGGTGCCGTGCACCCGGGCGTCGGCGACCTGGGCGGTGAGCCCGACGTAGGCGGCGGGCATCCCGGGCAGCCGCTCCACCTGGTGCAGGGCCTGGACCAGGCCGCACCAGGGGTCGACGAGGTCCTCGACGGTCAGCAGGCTCATGCGGGGGTCTCCATCTCGACGGCGTGGACGGTGCGCCGGGCCGGGGCGGGCCCGGTGCCGGTGAGGTGGTCGGCACCGGACTGCAGGTCCCGGGCGTGGCGCGGGAAGTCGTGCGGGGAGACGACGAGGACCAGGTCGCCGCCGTCCGCGGGTGGGACGACGACGGGCCCCAGCCGGACCCGCGGGCCGGTGGAGCCACCGTGGGCGAGCTCCTGCAGCGCCCCGCCCGGCCCGCGGAGGGCCAGCGAGGCGCACCAGTGGCCGGGGCCGTCGGCGCGCACGGTCACGGTGACGTCGCCGGTCAGGCCGCCGCCGGGGTCGACCGCGGCCGGTGGGACCGGGAGCACCAGCTGGTCGGCCCGGGGACCGGGGGCCAGGGTGCGGCTGCCCAGCGGCGGGGACGGGCGCGGGTGGCGGGCGTCGGCGTGCACGACCCCGCCGGCGAGGACGGTGCCGCGGACGGCGGCCGGCCAGCTGCCCAGCTCGCGCTGCGCCCCCCGGCCGTCGACGACCAGGGCCCCCACGGGCGGCCGGCCGTGCCCGACGGCGTCCAGCCAGTCCAGGGTGACGGCGGCGCGGGAGGCACCGCGGAGGCCGTGGTCCCAGGGGCCCAGCACCAGCCGGGCCGGGCCGCCCCAGTCCGCCCAGGTGCGCACGGCCTCGCGGGCGAACCAGTCGGCGGTGCCGCCGACGACGAGCAGCGGGCAGGTCTGGGCGGCCAGCAGCCGGGCCCGCTCGTCGTCGGTGCGCCGGGCAGCCGTCACCCGGCGCCAGGAGGGCACCGGCCGGGGGGCGTGATCGCCGGCGGTGGTCACCGGGAGCCGCTGCCACAGCCCGGGCAGGGCGGCCGGCACGGGCGACGGTGTCGGGGTGTGTGCGTGCTCGGTCCACCAGCCCAGCCGGGACTGCAGCAGGAAGGCGCCGTCCGGGGTCCGCGCGGTCTCCCCCAGCCCCGGCGCCGGCACGGCGAGCGCCATGGCGTCCGGGGTGGGCGCGCCGGGCGTCCCGGCCGCCGCGTCGAGGGTCGCCAGGGCGCAGTGCGCCCCGTACGAGGAGCCCTGCAGCACGACGGGGGCGGCGGTCCAGCTGCGCACCCAGGTCAGCAGCGCCAGCCCGTCAGGCCCCTCGTCGGCGTAGGGCGCGAAGTCCCCCGGCGAGGTGTGCCGGCCACGGACGTCCTGCACGACGAAGGCGACGCCCCGGGCTGCCCAGGCGGCTCCCTCGGCCCGGTGGGCGTCGGCCCCGTACGGCGTCCGGACGACGAGCACGGCGCGGGGTGCGCTGTCGGGCAGCGTCACCCGGGTGCCCAGGTCACCGACCCGGTGCGCGCCGTCCCTCACGCGGGGACGGGCGGCACCGGCAGGACCGGGTGCCGGGTGACGTGCAGGGTCAGCAGGTCCAGCACGGTCGCCAGGTGGTCGTCCCGGTCGACCGTGCGTGGTCCGGCGGGCGCGATCTCGGCCCGGCGCACGGCCTCGGTCGCGATGAGGGCAGCCGCCAGGACGCGGGCCCGCGGGGAGGGCACCGGGCGGCCGGAGACCACGCCGTCCTCGGTCGGGGCAGCGGGGCGGTGCGCGGCGCGGTGGCGGGCGGCGGTGTCCGGCGCGCTGACCGCGACGGGGGTGAGCACCAGCCGGTGGCCCTCGACCCAGCAGGCCAGCTCGCCCGCCGGCGGACCGGTCGGGCCGGGGGCGGCGTCGAGGAGGTGCACCACGGTGGTGGCCTCCCCCGGTGCGACCGGGAGGGCGCCCGTGGCGCGCAGCGCGTCGACCACCGCGGCGGCCAGCGGGCCTTCACCGGAGACGGCGACCCGGGGCGACGGGTCGGCGTCCGGGGCGACGGCGTGCCCGGCGAGGACCAGCGCCTGCAGGGCACGGCGGGCGGCCGGGAGGGCCGGGAGGGTGCCGGTGACGAGCGCGTCGAGCAGGGCGCCGGTGTCCGCCTCGTCCAGCAGCACGGTGTGCTCGGTGCCGTCGGCGGTCCGCAGCAGCCAGCCCGTGTCGCGGGGCAGCAGGGCGGTGCCCGGGGTGAGCAGGGGCGACTCGCGCAGGCGGGGGGTCATCGGGTCT